>JAUXAB010000129.1 GCA_030615025.1 Phycisphaerae bacterium
ACCCGCAAAGTGTTTGCCGTCTGGAGAAAGCGCTGCACCCCCGTAGTAAGGAAAACCTACCTTCTTAATGGCGCTGAGCTGGGAGATGGTGATAAAACGTTTTATTAACTTAGTGGCACCATAGCTCAAAGGCAGCAGAACTGCAATTGCAATGGCCGCCGCGGCGGCTACCCGCCAGGGTGATATTGACCGGCCCGTAGGGGCAAACCACCTGCGCAGAGACGACCGCTGTGTTTTAATATCCTGGGCGGATACGTCTGCCTGCAATTTGTCTAACAAACCATTCGGTGCCGGCGGCTTTGGGGCGGCTCTGAGACATCGCTCGATTTTCTTTTCCGTATTCATAATAATTCTCCTTTTACGATTGGAATTGTTTGTCTTTGTTTAAATCCATTTTCCTGGTTACCTAACTTAACCCTAAGGGTTTTGAAGACTTCGCGAAGTCTGTATTTTACGGTGCTGGTTGCAATATTCAGAACTTTGGCAGTTTCCCGTAGAGATAATCCCTGGTAGTAGTGCAGGTACACAGTATGTTTTTTGTCGTTATCGAGTTGGTCCACTACCTCGTAGAGGCGTTGGGCCAGTTGGGTTTTTGCGAGATTTGCAAAGGGGCCTGGGTTTTTGTCTATGCACTCTTGCCACCATCGGTCTGTGTTGGATTGAATGCTGGTGTTTCTACGCTGCCAATCGATGTAGGTATTATGGGCAATCCTGTAAAGCCATGTCGAAAACTTGCTGCGGCCTTTGAAACCATCAAGCGAGGACCACACTTTGACAAACGTTTCCTGTGTCAAATCTTCAGCATCCTGTTTGCTGCCACAAAGACGCCTCAAATACGCAAGGATATCTGCGTAGTAAATTTTCAACAGTTCAGATGCAGCGCCCTTATCTGCTCTCTTGGCACGTCTGCACAGGCTTTTTATTCGACTGTCCATAGGTACTCCCATTATAGCATTGCATTTGCCTCATCGTGGCCGGCCATAAGTTTAGACGAAAAATACCTCTTGCGTGGACAAAATATAATGGATTTTTCGGTACTTGCAGCCGATTTTTAAGATAACATAGATTTTTGAACCCTTTAGATATGCTTCTTAGAATTGGTTCTGTCTTGGCAAAACTGTCGACTTCTGGTCTAAATATAACTTGTCCTTGTGTAGAGAAATAATTGTGGTGAGAAAATTTGCGCTAATTTGGATAGCTGTGATTTTTTGTCTGGCCGGCTGTTTTGAAAGCGCCTCTTCGATAAGTACCGGCGGTGCTCATAGAATCGATACACCGGACGGTATGATTGAGCATTTGCAGAGTGAGAATCTGCCGGCCCTCAAATCCGTCGAGGTCTGGGAAAACGAATATGGGCCCGGGCTAAAACTTGCCACCGCTCACTATGAGATTTTCACAACGCTTTTGGAGCCACTGATGCTTCGCCAGGTTCCCGGATTTGTTGAGTCGGCCTATCGCGCCTATCAGGGCCAACTGCCGGAACCTATCGAAACGGCAACCAGGTTTACGATTTATCTTTTTGCCGAGCGCCAGCAGTGGGAGGATTTCACGGAGAGCTTTGCGGGCCGGCAGGCGGCGCTGTTCTGCAAGATAAAGGCCGGTGCGTATTATCTAAATGGTGCCTGTGTGGTGTATAATATCGGCAGAGAGCGAACGTTTTCCGTTCTTGGGCACGAGGGGTGGCATCAGTTTAACAGCAGGCATTTTAAGTTCCGGCTGCCAAGCTGGCTCGACGAGGGTATCGCAATGCTCTTTGAGGCGCATAGAAGCGAGAAGGGGCTATTTTATTTTGAGCCGGGCCGGAATATGTACCGATTGGGCGCATTGAGAAAAACGCTGATAAAAAACAAGATGATGCCGTTGAGAGGATTGATAGCTGTAAATCCCGGCGAGGTGCTTGCTACGAATGAAGCTGATGCTGTAACGGCTTTTTACGGTCAATCCTATGCGCTGGTGCGATTTCTGCGGGAAGAGGGTTACGGGAAGCGGCTGCGAAATTATCATCAATTGTTGTTGGGCGGGCTGGGTGGAGATTGGCCGCTCAGTGCGGTCAATAAAAGGATTGCAGCAGATAGAAATATCCCACGAACTGTCCGGTGGAATCGAGCAGTCGGCCCGCTGTTGTTTAAGCATTATATCGATGACGATTTTGACCAAATCGAGAAGGAATACATAGCTTTTTGCAGGAAGATAGTCTATCACGTTAGACTCAAGACCGAGGACTAAAGACTTATGGCTGAGCAAACCAACGTTCCTATTATTTTGGCTTCTGCTTCGCTGCGGCGAAAACAGTTGTTGGCCGAAGCCGGCTATAAGTTTACTTCTGTTTCCCCGGATATTAATGAACCAGCTTTTTTGGCTGAGGGTATTGGTCCTTGTGAATGTGCTGAACGGCTGGCATTGGCCAAAGCGAAAGCAGTTGCTGAAAAGTTCCCGAACTGTTTGGTCATTGGGGCCGATACCGTTGTGGATTATAAAGGTCAAATTATCGGCAAGCCAGCCGATGCAAAAGAGGCGGAGGAGATTACGAGAAAGCTTTTCAGCGGGCCGCATAAAGTAATAACCGCTGTCGCGATTGTCAGAATAGTCGATGGGACCGAGATTATTGAGAGCGATACCACGACGGTTTATCCGAAGAAATTGACTGAAAGCCAAATTGCTGAACATATCAAGAGCGGCTCGTGGCGGGACAAGGCGGGGGCTTATGCTATTCAGGAGGGAGGAGACGAATTTATTGAAAGAATCGAGGGGAGCCTGACAAATGTGATGGGCCTGCCAATGGAACTTGTACAATCCGCCCTTGGCGGACTGAAAAGATTTGTCGGTTGAAAAAGCGGCGCTGCAGATTGCGCAGTTTAACATGGTTGAAAACTGAAATTGGGTTTGATTGGGTTCGTTTTGGCTTTGAATTGGCTTTGAATTGGCTTTGAATTGGCTTTGTATTGGGTTTGAATTGGGTTTGTATTGGGTTTGTTTTTCCCGCGTTCGCTAAGTGTCTTGTTTTCGTAATAGGCTGTTATTAAAGAGGTTACGTTCACTTGACTTTTTCGGAAATTGGGTTTGTTTTGCATAAAAAGTCTGATTTGTAGTGCGCTCACGACAAATGTAGTGATAACTCTACAGTTGTAGTGCTTTATAAGCACGTAAATAATAGGCACGTAAATAACTTGATACTCGATACTTATGAGTAGTTTATGAAGAGATAATTTCATATTTCAGATCTCAGATTTCAAATTCAGTTGTTAG
>JAUXAB010000010.1 GCA_030615025.1 Phycisphaerae bacterium
GAGGCCAGCCCCTCCGAGGGGCGGGCCGAGGGGCGGGCCGAGGGGCGGGGTTCAAAGCCACTGGGGACAGAAGACTAACAGAAGGCGACGAGGGCCTGCAGTTCCAATTAGTCCCGCCAGCCAATGACCATCAGGAAATAGTAATCACCCAGGCCGACATCAACAATCTGGTTCGTTCCAAAGCGGGGGTCTTTGCCGCTATTCGTGTGCTTATGGAATCTACCCAGACAAAGCTGGAAGACTTAGAGGCGATTTATCTGGCCGGGGGGTTCGGAAACTTCCTGAATGTTCGGCAGGCCGTTACGGTCGGAATGCTGCCCGATGTGCCATTAGAGAAAATTCAATTCGTGGGAAATACATCAATCGCGGGAGCAAAGACGGTTCTGCTGAGCCGAAAAGCGCTTGCAACAGCCGAAGAGGTCGCCAAAAGTATGACATATTTTGATTTGATGAGCCACCCGGGGTATATGGATGAATTTATCAGAGCAAATTTCCTGCCTCATACGGATTTATCGTTATTCCCATCGGTGGCAAGTGTAAAAAGTGTCTAAAGTGAGCTAAAGTGCCTGAAGTTAAGAGTAATAAAGAATTTGCTAAAGAGCTTGAGAAACGGACACGAGAATTCGCAGTGCGCATAATCCGTTTATCGAGGGCTTTACCAAACACACCCGAGGGAAGGGTTATAAGGACTCAGATCACAAAATCTGGAACATCCATCGGCGCAAATTATCGAGAAGCAAATCGGGCAAGAAGCAAAGCCGATTTCAAAAACAAGATTAAGATTTGTGAAAGCGAAACCAGTGAAACACAATACTGGTTAGAAGTTATTGTAAAACTAAAATGGCTATCCTGGAGAAAAGTGAAATGCGATTATGAAGAGTGCGGAGAATTGCTTGCTATTTTTACATCTATTGGGAAAAGTAAAGTGAACTAAAGTTTGGAGTGCCTGAAATGCCTAAAGTTATGAATTATTTTCACTCCAGTTTACTGCTGCAACACGGGACTTGTATTGTTGTGCTCCCACTTTAGGCACTTTAGTTCACTTTAGGCATTTTAGCTCACTGAGATACGGGCAACGAGATATGGCAAAAACGATTGCTATAAGTGGAAAAGGCGGGTCAGGCAAAACAACCCTGGCCGCTATGATTGTCAGGCTTCTGTGCAGCCAATCGCACGGCGCCATACTTGCGGTAGATGCCGACCCTAATTCTTCCCTGGGGCTGATGATGGGAATTGAACCAGGCGGCATTATTGCGGAAGTACGGGAAAAAATTCTTGAAAAACCGCCCGGTAATGCGGGTATGGACCGAGTGCGGTCATTTGAATATGGTATCCAGCAAGTGATTACCGAAGCTAACGGCTTTGATTTGCTTACAATGGGTCGGCCGGAAGGGCCGGGCTGCTACTGTGCCGCAAACAACCTGCTGCGAAAGTTCCTGGACAAACTAAGCTCGCAGTATCAATATGTGATTATAGATAATGAGGCGGGAATGGAGCACCTGTCCCGCCGAACCACTAATAATGTTGATTTGCTCTGTATCGTGGCGGAACCAACGGCTCTTGGGGCCCTTACCGCCCGGAGGATTTTTGAGCTTGCCAAACAATTGCCAATACGCGCAGGCGAAATCGGCGTTATATGGAACAAAACAGCGGATAGCAAAAAACTAAACGCTATACGCCATACGCTAAACGCTATAGAAACCTTTGGCTGCGTTCCTTTCGACCAGGTCATCTTCGACGCTTCAATGCAGAGTAAAACCGTCTTTGACCTTGAAGAGGATAGTCCGGCTTTTTCGGCGGTGCGGAAAATACTCGAACATAAACTAAACCTTAAAAGCGTATCCCGTAAAGCGTGAATCGTTAAGCGAAATGCGAGATACAAGAAGATTGGAGGATTTCAAATGCAAGTTCCTGAAGTCGCGGAAAGCTTTGCCGGTTCGGTAAATCGAGTTACACTCGGGGCAACCAAAGACAATGGCGGCACTCGAACCTCAACAGTAACCGTTGGAGGAGCACGTAACGTCGTCTATGGCGGCTCTATAGAAGACGCCGGCGAGAAACCTGTTATCGCTATGGACGTCCTCGACAGCAGGCCGGAAGATTGGCACGACAGCCTGGCTCAAAACTATAAAGACGTCCTGGACAGCCCCGGCGACTGGGCCAAAAAGTGTGTGGCCGAATTCGGGGCTGAGTTAATCTGTGTGAAATTCGAGGGCATCCACCCTGACAAGGCCAATTATGACGCCGCTCACGCCGTCAAGGTTACCGAAGAGGTGGCCAAGGCGGTCGGCGTCCCACTTATACTCTGGGGCTGTGGAAACGACGAAAAAGATAACCAGGTTATGCCGAAAGTAAGTGAGGCAGTAAAGGGAGAAAACGCTCTGATAGGCACTGTCAAAGAGGACAATTACAAGGCTCTGACGGCCATCGCGCTTGCTGACGGGCACAATCTTATCACCCATGCTCCTCTGGACATAAATATCGCCAAGCAGGTTAATATCTTAGCTTCGGATATGGGCTTCCCGCTGGAACGGATAGTAACATTTCAGGCCACGGGAGCGTTAGGTTACGGCATTGAGTATGCCTATTCGATTCAGGAGCGCCAGCGATTAGCGGCCCTTGGCGGCGATAAAATGATGGCAATGCCCGCTATCTGTGACGTAGGTTATGAGTCCTGGCGAGCAAAAGAGGCCAAGCTTGCGGACGCACCGGGCTGGGGTGCTGTTGAAGACCGAGGCCCAATGTGGGAAGCTACTACTGCAATCTGTCTGTTGCAGGCCGGCGTCGACATAATCCGGATGCGGCATCCGCGAGCCGTCGCCACGGTTAAGAATTTCATCAATCAAATCTGGCAATAGGAACTAAAATCTTCATATCGGAAGGAGACTGTTATGATACTAATCGGAGAACGAATTAACGGGATGTTTACAGATGTTAAGGAGGCTATTGCGGCCAAAAATAAGCAAACCATTCAAGAGCTGGCCAAAAAGCAAACCGAAGCAGGCGCCACATATCTGGATGTAAATGTTGGTACCGCAGCAGCAGACCAGGAAGGAACTATGCAGTGGCTGGTTGAAACCATCCAGGAAACCTGCTCTACACCCCTATGCCTGGATTCCCAAAAATCCAGCGTTATCGCAGCGGGATTAAAGGTCATTAATGCCGAGGCCGGCGTTATCCTGAACTCAACTCCTTTGAATAAGAAAACTGATGAAGAAATACTCGATAAATACATAGAAATGGCAAACCAGGCAGGACCAAAAGCAAGCATTATTACCCTTACTATGGACAAAAATGGCGTGCCTCAGGATATTGATACCCGCGTGGCCATAGCTGCGGAAATCGTACAAAAAGCAATGGAAAAAGGCTTTGACACGCAACGGTTATTTATCGACCCTATCGTTCTACCGGTTAAAGTCCCGAACGCCCAGGTTCAGGCCGGCAACATCCTTGCCGCAATGGACCAGATAAGATACTTAGCTGACCCTACGCCGCATATGACCGTAGGGCTGTCAAATGTCTCTCAAGGCGCGACCGAAAGAAGCCTGATAAATCGTGTATTCCTCGCCATGGCCATGTCACACGGCCTGGATTCGGCAATTGTCGATGTGCTCGACGAAAAACTGGTTAATGTGGTAGCTACCGCTGAGATGCTGATGAACAAGCAGATATATTCGGACAGCTTCTTAAAGGCCTACGTAGCCGCCAATAAAGCATAAACTCTGTTAGAAACCCCCGCCCCGTTAGAAATTTTCAACGAGGAACCTAAGAGGAGAAGTTAAGATTTCTAACGGGGCAAAGGGTATTTATCCTGCCCCCCAAGTCCCAAGAAGCCCGAAGCAAACGGCCTCGGCCACAGGATTACACCGAATGTTGCCTGCGAACAGCAGCTTCCTTTATCCCGCAATACAGAACGGGCACAACAAGCATGGTAAGTATCTCAATCGTCATCCCGCCAAAGGATGGAATTGCCATTGGCACCATAATATCTGAGCCGCGGCCGGTAGATGTAAGGACCGGAATCAGCGCCAATATAGTAGTCGCCGTGGTCATAAGGCAGGGTCGAATCCTCCGTACTCCGGCAGCAATCACAGCCTCACGCACCTCATCTCTGCTTTCGATCCGCCTTCCACGAAACGACTGCTCCAGATAAGTACACATCACAACACCGTCATCCGAAGCTATCCCGAACAGCGCAAGGAAACCCACCCAGATTGCGACGCTCAGATTAATCGTATGCACATCGAACAGCTCCCGCATATTCACCCCGAATACGCCAAAATTCAGGAACCATTCCTGACTGTACAGCCATATCAACAAAAATCCGCCCGACCACGCAACGATTATCCCTGAAAATATAAGCAGGCTCGTTACCGTGGACTTAAACTGGAAATATAGAATCATAAATATGATTAAAAGTGCCAGCGGCACAACTATCATAAGTGTCTTCTGAGCACGCACCTGATTCTCGTAGCTGCCGGCAAAGGCATAGCTCACTCCCGCCGGCACCACAAATTCCCCACTGGCAATCTTTCCTTTCAAATACCGCTCGCAATCTTCTACAACATCTACTTCCGCGTAACCTCCCCTTTTGTCAAATACTACGTATCCTACAAGAAGCGCGTCTTCGCTCTTTATGGCCTGAGGGCCGCGGACATAGCGGGTCTGAGCCAATTGGATAAGTGGTATCTGTGCCCCGTCGGCTGCCGGAACCAAAATCTCACCTAACGTCTCAATCCGGTCCCTGAGTTCTCGCATATACCTTACCCTGACCGGATACCGCTCGCGACCTTCAACTGTGGTGGTGATGCGCCTGCCGCCTATCGCAACTTCAATAACATCCTGGACCTCACCGATATTCATGCCGTACCGTGCTATGGCATCACGGTCTATATCAATCTCCAGGTACGGTTTGCCTACAATACGGTCGGCTATCACTGTTGACGCCTCAACGCCATCGACTTGCTTAAGAAAACGCTCGATTTCCAGACCGACCCGCTCTATTGTGTCTAAGTCCGTCCGTCCGGCCCCCTTGACCTTGACACCCATCGGAGCACGCATTCCGCTTTGCAGCATAACTATCCGTGCAGCAATAGGCTGCAGTTTCGGTGCGCTCGTTGTGCCAGGAATCTGGCCGGCTTTTACAATCTCGTCCCAGATATCATCAGGACTGTTAATATGGTCTCGCCACTGACGAATAGGTTTTCCGTTATCGTCAAGGACTAATCGACCATCTTTGTCGGTCTTGTATTTTGATTTGTAGTTGATAACCGTTTCGATCATTGATATCGGTGCGGGGTCGAGGGGAGATTCGACCCGGCCGATTTTGCCGACTACCGACTCAATTTCAGGAATGGAGCCAAACGCCATGTCCTGCTTTTGCAGTACATCCAGGCACTCCCCAATAGAAGCATGAGGCATAGTCGTGGGCATATACAGAAATGAACCTTCATCCAGGGGCGGCATAAATTCCTTACCAAGACCACGCCATACAAACACACCCACAATGACAAGGCAAAGTGGTATCAACAGAAACGTCTTTTTATAAACCAGGCACAATCCTAAAATTTGCGCATAGAATCTTTGGAAAATCTTGAAAAATAATAGCAGCCCTCCGATAAGCAAAGCTACAAACATAAGATTTCGAATCAGCCCTTTAGCCGGCCCCAGAGGCAGCCAGTGGTTGGTAAGTATTATGCCGACCACGACAATTGCCGCCACATTGGCAAATAAAGGCAGCCGATTGCTCATCTCGGCTGGAATGCGGTCTCTTAAAAGATGATAAAGTCCGATTGCGCCGATAATAACGCCTATCCACCATTTGAGCCAAAGACCTGCTGCAATAGCAGCGGCAATTAGAAGACCTCCCAATATGTATCGCTTGACTTTTTTGAGAGAAACTTTTCTTGTAAAGAGAATGTGGGCGGCCGGCGGAATCACTGTTAAGGCGATTATTATAGAAGCAATCAAAGCAAACGTCTTGGTAAACGCAAGCGGCTTAAATAGCTTGCCCTCTGGTCCTGTCATCGTAAAGACCGGCAAAAAGCCAACCACCGTTGTCGCAACCGCAGTCAAAACCGCGCTGCCGACTTCGCTCGTTGCGCGGTAAACAACCTCCAGCCGGTTATCGTCCGGCCCTGCTTCATCGAGGTGCTTCAAAATATTCTCGCAAATAACTATGCCCATATCCACTATGGTGCCGATAGCAATCGCAATGCCAGAGAGCGCCACAATATTAGCATCTATCCGGAAGACCTTCATCGCGATAAAGCACATCAGTATCGCCAGGGGAAGCAAGGCGCTAATCAATACCGAACTTCCAAGATGCAGGACCAAAACGATAACGACGATAATCGTAACCAATATTTCCTCGGTAAGGGCTGTGCTTAATGTGCCTAACGTCTCGTAAATAAGCCCGGTACGGTCATAAAACGGCACAATGGTCACCTGTGAGACCGTGCCGTCAGTCAAAGTCTTTTTGCCAAGCCCCGGTGATATCTCCTCAATCTTGTCTTTTACATTTTTAATGGCCTCAAGAGGATTATAACCATACTGGACAACTACCACCCCGCCGACAGCCTCGCCGCCGCCCTTATCCAGTGCTCCTCGCCGCAGTGCTGGTCCGTATGAGACCTTTGCCACATCTTTGATGTATATCGGGACATTTTCATTGACCTTTATGACGGTCCTTTCTATGTCCGACAGTTCCTTGATAAAGCCCAGCCCACGAACCACATAGTCCACTCTGTTAATCTCAATAGTCCGCGCGCCAACGTCGATGTTGGAAGCCTTCACTGCCTTGAATATGTCACCCAATCCAACCTTGTAGGCACGCATCGCATCCGGATCCACGTCTATCTGATACTCTCTGACGAACCCTCCTATGGAGGCAACTTCCGCTACCCCTTCGGCGCTCATAAGCGCAAACCGGACATACCAATCCTGAATCGTCCGAAGTTCATCCAGGTCCCACCCGCCAGCGGGTTTGCCGTTGGGGTCACGACCCTCGAGCGTGTACCAGAAGACCTGTCCCAAAGCAGTGGCGTAGGGACCGAGTGCAGGTTGGACACCTTGAGGCAGCCATCCGGGCGGAAGGCTGTTTAGCTTCGCTAAAATACGGTTCTGAGCCGTGTCAAAGTCTACATCCTCGTCAAAAATAACGTATATTGACGAAAAGCCGAACATCGACTGGCTGCGAATTGTCTTTACACCCGGAATACCCAGAAGTGAAACCGTCAATGGATACGTTATCTGGTCCTCCACATCCTGCGGAGAACGTCCCGTCCATTTGGTAAAAACTATCTGCTGATTTTCCCCAATATCTGGAATGGCATCAACTGGCACAGCGGCCCGAGGCAGACCACCAAGGTCCCAGTCAAAGGGAGCTACCATGACGCCCCATCCGACGACTATTATCACGAACAGCCCAACGACCAGCTTGTTCTCAAGGCAAAATCGTATGAGTTTACTGAGTAACCCGGATGATGGCTCTTCGACGTTTCTTAACGGCTCATCCATTGATTGCTTTTTCTAATTCTTATTCTTTGAACTGAGGCAATTTGGCAATATACTCCTCGGGATTGGCCTCAAACTTCTCTTTGCACGCGGGCATACAGAAATAGACTTTCTTGCCTTTGTACTCAGTGAAAATATCCTTGTTGATGGGGCTACCCATTACCGGGCAAGTTTTCTGCAGGATTGTGGCAGAGACTGCCCCCTCGGGTTCTGCTGGTTCAGTAGGCTCTGACTTCTTACAGCCCTGCAGCGCAAACAGGCCAACCAACAAGAAGCCTGCCAGCAAGAGTATTGTCTTAACTTGTTTCTTTTTGTTGTTCATCTTGTTTTCCTTTCAAAATAGGTTTTTAGTTTCGATTTAATGGCTATGACCAGGATGTCCAGTTGGAGCTTTTTCGCCTTGAGGATTCATCATGCTGGGCTTGGCCTGTATCTGGAGCGCCGAATCAATCTTGAAGTTGCCGTTTGTTACGACGATTTCACCTTCCGCCAAGCCGGATTTTACTATGTAATAATCGCCTGCCCGCGGGCCAAGAACCACTTCACGGCCCTCGTAAGTTGGCGCCTCTGTTTTCGGGACTTGAACATAAACAACGGCACGGGTTCCAGTAATCAAAGGGACCGATGCAGGAATGACCAAAGGTGCTTCATTAGGTGTATCAACTTTGACATAGCCGAGTGATTCGGTGGTCACCAAATCCATACCGCAGATATCGCAGCTACCGGCTTCTGTTTTGACAATAGCCGGATGCATCGGGCAAATCCACTTACCTGCCATTTCAGGGGCCATTACCCTGCCTCCTGTCGCAACCTTGGAGCGAACAATGGCTCTGACAAACATTTCGGGTTTGAGCTTGCCGTCGCGATTATCAACATTAACTCGCAGCTTTACGGTCCTTGTCTTGGCATTAAGAACAGGGTCAATAAAACTTATTCGGCCTTTGAAAACCTCTCCGGGGTAGGCCTCCGTTGTAAATTCAACTTCCTGGCCGTACCGAATCCAGGGCAAATCAGATTCGTAAGCATCCAGCTTGACCCACAGATGCGCAAGGTCTGCGACGGTGTAAATAGCCGTGCCCGTCTCAACGTACATTCCTTCTGTGGCATTTTTGTGGATGACTATCCCGCCCATTGGTGCATAAATTGTGAGATGGTCGACCGGTCTTGCTGTCTTTTCGATTTCCTCAATCTGCTCCTTAGTCAACCCGAGCAATCTCAACTTTCCCCTGGCAGCTTCCAGTGTGGCCAATATCGAGCGTCTTATAAGTTCAGAGCCTCCAGCCTTGAAATTTGCCACTGCCTTGGCCGCCTGTAGAAGCTCCGCCTGGGCGCTTAGAAGTTCCGGGCTGTAAAGATAGACCATATGGTCGCCCTTACTAACCGTGATGCCGGTAAAATCTACGTAAAGCCGGTCAATTCTGCCAGGCACCCACGCAGTGATATGCTTCACTCGCGTCTCATCATAATCTATCTTGCCGATCATCCGGATTTCAGCTGTAACAAACTTCCTCTCTACAAGCGTCGTCTCAACCTCCATCAGCTTGATGGCCGCCTTGGAAAAAGAAATCTGTCTTTCGCCAACATCCGCGTCTGTAGTGGAGACAGGGATCAAATCCATAAAACAAATCGGGCATTTGCCCGGCTTCGGCTGGCGAATCTGAGGGTGCATCGAACAAGTCCACCACGTTTGTTTCTGTTGAGCAACTTCTCGTCTGGGATGTTTGTGCTCTGCATCAGCCGCAGACGGTTGTAAAAGTGACTTAAAAAAATAGCCCGCTACAAATGCAATGATTGCTATAAGTGCAATCTTTGCCGCTGTACTGCGAAACCATAATTTCTTTCCACTACTTTCCATGTCTAATACACCCTTCTTGTATGGTGTTATTTATATTGTTCAACGATATCTTTTATTTATCCGACTGAACCGGCAGTTGCGTACCGGCAAGCATTTCGAGTTTGGCTAATTTCTGGGCGTTGTCGGCAACGCCCCGCTCATAAAAGAGTTGGTATTTCAAAAGCATACGCTGTGCATCTATCAAGCTCAAGAAATCTATCGTGCCAGCCTTATAGGCCGTCTCGGATGCCCCTAACAGCTCTTCTGCCTTCGGTACCAGAATATCTCCATAGAGTTTTATCTTCCTGTCGCTGTCTTCAAAGTCATACAGTACCTGCTCGGCACGAGCTATAATCGTGTTTTCTTTCTCTGTCTTTTGCTGCGATGTTTTCCTCACATTTGCTTTAGCCTGTAGCTCCGCTGCCTTGTAGCTTTCTCGCCAGATCGGCAAATTCATCGAAAACATTAAAATGACCGGATCTCTGCCATTATCTGTGTCAATGCGGCCAACACCCACACCTATATCTGGCCAGAATTTCTTCTTTGCCAATTCTACTCTACTCTTTGCCGCCTCCAGTTCAAAGTCCAACGCCTGCAGCTCAGGATTTCGCGCCTTGAGCATCTCTATCATCTTCTGCCGGTTCACCTGCACTGTCCGAAATTCTTCTTTTTGGGGCCACGGCAACATTTCAAAACTTCGCCGATTAAGAACCGCATTAAGCCGAGCCACAATTGGTTCTCTCAAATCCTCAAGGCTCTTGAGCACATCTTCAATTTTCGCAAGCTCTACCTGTGCCCGTATGATATCCGGATGCGTCGCGACCGTTACCATATACTTTATCCGAGCAACTTCTTCAAAATGCTTGATAAGCTCAAGATTGTCCCTCGCTATCTCAATCGCCCTTGCTAAATACGCATATTCATAGAACGCATCCTTCACTTCGAAAAACAGCTTTAACTTTGCCGCCTCATACCGCTTCCTGGCAGCTTTCGCAGCCGCAGCCGCAGCATCTGTCCGTGCCTCAATCTTCCCAAACCACGGAAACATTTGCATTATGCCGAACTTTTGCCTCTGCGGCCCAACTTTGGTCTCAACCTCCTCAATAAAATAACCATAGGTAAATTTAGGATCCGGCAGTGATTTAGCTTGAGGGACTTGTTCTACCGCTGCTTTCCACTGCTCAAACGCAGCTTTAAGGCCGGCATTATCGAGAGCGGCATATCGCAAGTAATCCTGAAGACTCACCAGACTGTTGGCATCGCTTTGCTGCTCCGAAGCCCACAGGTATGGAACAAAAATAAGCACGAGTGCCCACACAACTGACATTAGAGATTTTTGCTTCATTTCAAGCCTCCTAAATTGAACTGTGCAACTATTTCACTATACAATACATTGGCAAAATTCACGTCTGGGCACCAAAAAACTAACCTTATCCTTACAGGATTGAGGGTTGCCAAGATGAATCGCTTTTCTATGGCCATATTTTATCTCCTGCGCGTTTGATTTATCAGTTTAAGAATTTCATCCAGCTTTTGCCGTTTTTCTTTTTCAGAGCTTCCCCTTACGGCTTCAGTTACACAGTGTTGAAAGTGCTTTTCTAAAATCTTCTCTTCAACCCTGGCAAGGGCACCTTTGATAGCATATATCTGATTTAAAATATCAATACAGTATTTACGATCTTCGATCATCCTCTGAACACCGCGAACCTGCCCCTCAATTCGTCTTAATGCGACCAGATTATCCTCGTGACTTGGATTTTTTTTCATCTCTTATGCCTTTTGTATCTACACCTTTATTATACCCCCCTGGGGTATGGTGTGTTCAAAAAAAATAATTTAATTTTTTGCAATCATGTCTAAACTGCCGTTTAGCTTCAGCCAGTTTGTGGACTCTGCCACCCTGTCAAAAAAACGGCCACTCAGGCTCTCGTACTGAGCGAGGCCAGAATGGCCGAGTCGAAGTACTCCCCGGCCCATACACTCAACGCATACGCGTTGAAATGAACAATAAAGCCATTCCCGCCTTGACAATACGAGTTTAGAGTACAAAAATTTAACTATGACTAACCTTTTTCCAACAGAGAATTCATATTTGAACTATCAGCCGAAACCAGCTCCTCACTTTAACCCAGATACAATTGTATTGACCAAAGGCAGCTTCCAAACCACACAGCAGCGGGCTTTTGTACAGGCAATTTGTGATCTATACCCCCAAGCTCAGGTTCTTAAAGAATTTGCTTTGCCTCACAACCGCTTTGATATTGGGAGCACAGAGCCCTTGGAATCACATTACAGAGGCAAAAAAACACTGGTATTTGGCGTACATAAAAGTGCCCTTAGATTCAGTGATGAAGATGGCAACACCTGCCCAAACTACTGGCATTTTTCACCATACGGCTTTTGTCCTTACGATTGCCAATATTGTTATCTGGCGGGGACAAATGAATGGGCCAAGCTGTTCCACAGTAACGCCTTGGATTTCAACCAAACCCACCCTTATGCCGCTCGTTCAAGATATAAGGGAAAGTTAGATGAATTGATTGTATCCTCCGTTCGCCAGAGGTTGAGCCGGTATGGCAAACCCGTGTTTATCGGTGAGAGTGGTTTGGACGCACGGGGGCCGGAAATGCCTTTAAACGTCGCCGAGCGGGCGCACATCGGAATCCGATATGCTATTTGGGCCTCTGTTGTTTCCGGTGCGATGAACGGCCGAATGCTCTGGTGCGAAGATGGGTATGAATCAGTATTCACAAACAGATCTTCGCACTAAGTATAAGCATGCTTCTGCACCAGTAGCACGGCTCGTAAACGAGATTGACTTTTCCGGATTTAAGCCGATTAGCCTCACTAAGACGGACGGCTTGAAAGGCGCGGCGATTGGCCACGACCGATTGATTCTATCATGGTTCCGTGACTCTCGTTGTGAACCACCCCATTGGCCCATACAAACTGTGGCTGATCAGGTTGTAACTCTTAAAGCGCCCGGCCGTGAGTCGCGTTGGACGGCTATATTGCACAACGGTATTACTGGAAAGATGATAGATAAGATTTCAGTAACTCGAGATGATAATGGCCTGCGAATTCATCTGCCATCATTCGACGACTCAGTGGTGATTTTGCTTGAAGCATCACGCTTAAAGAAATAACCGGTAACCTTTCCTGAAGCAGTAACTGAACCTAAGAGCACCACTGAAACTATAGAGATTCTCCAGAGGGTCCTTGAAAACGACGTATTCTCCATTCTACGACCTCCTCCTCCAAAATGCCACAACCGGACTTAACTACCGGAATGGGATGTTCTGGAACGACAGTTCTTTCGGATGAACACCCCGCTAACATCTATCGCCACAGATTCACGGGTAAGCTCATCTATTATACAAGGCTGAAATGAAGAGGACGTTTAAAATGTTCACCGATTTTCCTATTTTTAATAAACCCCTGATATAAAAGCACTTATAAAATAAACATTTTCACAAGATTGGCAGATAACGGGCCTTGGGGTTGTAGTCGAGTTGTAAGCGTCGACTGACGAGAAGAGTCCCATTTGCGGGGTGTTGCAGGACGGCTATCCTCCCGCTTATCGGGTAAAGCCCCGTCTAAGAAGCCGGACGTAATCAGAGACTGCACGCACAGGGCAGAGGCAATTGCACCAGGGCCTGGCAATGAACAACGAGAGAATCAAAACCAAGGCCAAGAGGACAAACTGCCAGTTCTGGCCGATGATGGTAAAAAAGGTTGCAGAAACCTCATAGGTGATAATTGCCGGATTTCGAAAAACAAGGGCACACATCACAGCAATCCACGCCAGGCTTCGCTGAAGGACCTTAAAAAATTGCGAGCACTTCTCGGGCAATTGTCTTCTCGAACCCCCAAGCTTGATTAGTATCTCCTGGGTTGCGCCGAAGGGACAAATATTACTGCAATAGGGCGTCTTACCTCTCAGGATGACCGGCAACAGGAGCACCGCGAGAAGCAGGTACCAATAAACATTGTTCTGCCATCTCGGCCAGTACCCAACCAGCAACGAGTTTATATTTATGAGCGATATCGGCCTTTTCAATACGAAACCTATGAAAACAAGCGAAGCGGCCAGAACAACCCACTTCATGTACGTGTTCGCCGGCAGCTTCTTACCATAAGCGGCAAATCCTGTCACGATGAGAAGGATTAGCAGTATTTCAGGCAGGCCGAACTGTATTGCCGGCTTATTCTTGACGATAGGAAGCAAACCTAACCGACCGGTTGCTATGTCCGAGCAGGCCACACGCACAGCTTCTGCAAGAGCCGCCAGAGAAACAGTCGCTCCGGTAACCGAATCAACATCACCTCCGATTTCGAATTGGTCGGAACAGTCCTTGCCTTTGAATCTGCCTGGGAAACCATTGTCGGTCACTCTTCTAAAGAAAGCAGGCAACTCCGTATGTCGAACGATTACAGCGTTGACTATCTTTCCATTTGCATCCAGGCCAACGGCAACGGTCACAGGGCCTGCATATCCATGGGCAGACCGTACGGCCACGAAACCGGCCTTTTTGCTTTCGGATTGAGCATGAGTCAAGCCTGTGTATATGTTGTCCTCACTGGAATCGAAACGAACCGCCCCCGGCAGAGCCTGCTTTAGAAAGCCGGCGATGTCACTGTGGTGTTTAAACAACCCCGCGACCCAGCCGCAGATGAGCGATACCAGAATCACAGAAGCAAGTAAGCGCTCTCGGTTTTTTATCGCATCCTTAGCAGCCGCCATACTACTACTCCTGATATAGAAGCAATTACAGCAGCAAAGATCGCCCCGAAAAAGGCTGCATCCATTTCGCCTTCGCCGATGCTCGTGCCGATATAGGCGATGGAAATCGCGAGAAACAGCACCCAGACAATAACCACGGGCCATTTCCAGAAAGGCATGCGGATTCCTTTGTCTTGTGTCCAGGTTCTCAGTGCGATTATCGCCAGGCAAGCGAATAGGCCTTCTATGAACCAGAAGAAGCTGCTCTCAAAAAAGCCCATAATCAACTCCAGGAAACAGTCTACAATTCGATGAAATCTTCAGTTTTCAGCCACCATGGGGGTTCTCTATAGGAGGCGTTTTTGCCGCCGAGCGTTGCAGCATAAAAATCGGAAGGCTTAGGGCCGGGATAGAAACGTTTCTGCATGCCGGCTAACAGTTTGTCCGAAATGCCCGTGGGATCATTAGCTGTGACCTGAAGGGCTGTTTTGTGCACCCAGTTTGACTTTCGAGTATAAGGACATGCCGCTATGCAGACTCTACAGCCAGTGCTACCGTGGTTGGAATTCCAGAAGTTGAAACATTTCGAACTGTGCAATCGATAACGTTTATAACCCCTGATAACTTCCTTGTCTGCCTTTGAAATCGCGCCGCTTGGGCACTGCTCGGCACAGATTTTGCAATTCTTACAGAAATCCTGCACGCCGAAAGCGATAGGTTTATCCGTTGACATCGGCAGATTGGTAGTGACAACGGCGGGCCTGAAATTACATCCCAACTCGGGGGTGATTACTATCGAATGTCTGCCCTGCTCACCAAGTCCGGCATCGACCATAATGGGAGGCACCATAAGATCATAGCTGTTTCCTGGAGTATGAGGCCGGGCGGCGTAACCCAACCGCTTGATAAATGACACCAGGCGAAACGCGACTATGCGCGACTTGGAGTATGCATCGTTGCTGGTGCCATAATTCGGATTGGCATACATCGGATCCCAGGACATCGGTGTGCCGACCACTATCGCGTATTCCCAGTGCTTTGGCACTTTTATCGGCTCATTCATCGCAAAACCGCGTCGGCTGCTGGGATATTTGTAAACCCAGTCATGATTGAGCTTTGTTATCCCTATGAGCACTGTGCCGAATTCGTAGCTGACTTTCTTGATGAGTTTCGCAGTTGCTGCGGGGCTTTTCATCTTGAACGGACTACGGGACATCTGGCCAGGAAAATCTGATATCTCCGGCGGCTCATTGCCAATCGGCCTTGGTGAGACCGCCCCCATCGCATCGGCCCAGGCCTCTGCGAGAATGTACCTGTTTCTGTTTTCCGGGCTATCCTCGGCGACTTTCCGCCTGAGCTCGCTGTTTTGCTTATCAAGTTCAAAATCCTCCGGATGCTGTTCGTAATAGCCCCTGAAGGGCTCATCGAGGTCTTCGATTCTCTTACCCATCTGTGCCGCAGACCTTGCGACATCGACCCTGCTGAAAATAACTTCCGTTCGCCCGTCCGCACGGCGAGTAGGACCCACTTTTTCATAATGAGGTTCATCAACGGCAAATCTCTTTCGATCGAAACTCTGCGCAGCTCCCTGCAGACCTTCACATCCTGTATAGCTGTCAGGATCCTTTCCCGCCTGGTAGCCACATAGCCCAAGACCTGATAGTCCAAGTACCGCACTTGCTGCACCTGCGGCCTTAATAAGTGTCCTTCTGGTAACCCTGAGTTCCCGCCTGGGTCTATCTTCCTCTGTCTCCATAATGGCTTTCCTGTTTAGAAAATCAGATGAGTACTCTATGCAGTAGAATTATATCATGAGTGAGCTGGTTTTCCCAGGCTTTTTGAGTCGTACAATATCTCGCGCCGATATGAACAAAGGCAGAGGCCATTGAAAACGGTGCTAAATTTCCACTTTTCCATAATCCCTTGGCTATACAGAACTCATGAAATGAACATTTTCACAAGATTGGCAGATAACGAGCCTTTCAGTTGTAGCCCCGTCATAGGCTTTGATTGAGTGTAATACTGATAAATCAATCAAAGACTCTCCTGTACCTGCCGCAAAAAAGAAAGGGCAGCAAGTTTCAAGCTCCCAGCCCTTTAACCGGTCAGTTCGTTTGCGAGTTTAAAATTACCTTAATCAGCCAGGACAGCGATTTCGTCTGCGGTTTACTACGGCGGTGGTGGCGGGATACCAGTCCTGAATGTCCCGGATAAGGGTGGAGTGCATTCAGAAAACACATTGCCAGAGAGTCTACAAATTTCAGGCAAGTTCTGTATAATAGGGTGTCGAAGATAGAGACATGAAGTGCGATTAACATCATATAGTAAATGTCCGGTCGGATGTGCTCGACCGTGGAAACGATCTCGGCGTTGACTCGCTGCATCCAACCGTCCGGCAAAGGAGTCCATCGTGAAAACCGAAAGAACATGCACTGCAGGAAAGATGCTTTTTGTGACACTGGTGGGACTAATCCACTTGCAAATCGTCCAGGCGGATCAGGCAGGTAAGAGCCCGGTAAAAGTCTTTATCCTGGCCGGACAGTCCAATATGGAAGGACAGGGCAAGATCAAGATTGATACCAATAGGAACGAAGGAAGAGGAAGCCTGGAATACCTGGTCAAAGACCCCGCCACGGCAAAGCGTTATAAGCACCTGGTTGACGACAAGGGCCAATGGATTGTGCGTGATGATGTGTGGATATGGTACCTGGGCCGCAAGGGTGGACTTACAGTCGGCTACGGGGCGAGAAACGACAGGATAGGGCCGGAGCTTCAGTTCGGCCACGTCATGGGCGATCACTTCGATAACCAGGTGCTGTTGATCAAGACTGCCTGGGGCGGCAAGAGCCTTGCAAAGGATTTTCGCCCGCCAGGTTCCGGGGGACAAGTCGGGCCTTACTATACCGAAATGGTGAAGCTCGCAAAGGATGTGCTGGCGAATCTGAAAGAACACTTCCCGGACTATGATGGCCGAGGATGTGAGATTGCAGGATTCGGATGGCATCAGGGGTGGAACGACGGATGCAGCATGAAGGATACTAATCAGTACGAAGAGAACCTTATTCACTTCATCCGTGACATTCGCAGGGAGTTCGGCAATAAGGATATCCCCTTCGTCATCGCCAACAGCGGTTTCGGAGGATGGAAACAGAAGATCGACAGGAGATTAAAAATAATCCAGGCACAGGCGGCTCCCTTGAAACATGAAGAGTTAAAAGGAACGGTGGCCTGTGTTGAGACAAGGGATTTCTTTCGACCACCTGAAGTTTCGCCGTCCAGGCAGGGATATCACTGGAACTCCAACGCCGAAACATATTTCCTGATCGGCGATAGCATGGGTCGGGCAATGATAAGACTGTGTACCGGTGCAGCGGATCTCGGCAGCAAAACCTGCAGGGTGTGGGAAGTGCTCGAATGGGAAATCGCCAATTCTTCCTACCCGGTATCGAATCCCTATGATCTTGTGGCCAAGGCGGTCTTTACCCATGAAAGCGGCCAGACGCGGAAGATCGAGATGTTCTATACCGGCAGCGATAAGTGGAAACTCCGCTTCTGCGGCTCGAAAATGGGCAAATGGTCATTTTACACCGTATGCGATGGCTCGGACGGCACACATAATGATGGCAGCCTCGACAGCCACGTCGGCCAGATCACTGTGAATGCGCAGACCGAATCGGACGTCAAGGGCTTCTTATCCCATAAGGGAAACAAGTTTGCGATTATGGACCGTGATGACACGGACTTGAAGCCATACGTGTACCAGGTATTCATGAACCAGCAGGACTACGAGCAGCAGTATAACCATTCATCCCGCATTTGGGATGATCCCATAAATAGAAAGCATCTGATCGAGAACTACTGGAATAATACCGTAGATAACGGCTTTCAAATCTATTTTGTCGCCATTTTTTATTCCTGGTTTAAAAAAGGCGCTTTAGACAGGAATATGGTAAGCTCGACTGATGTTGCCGCACCCGATCCGGACGTATTCGATGCCCTCGAATATGCAATCAAATATGCGCACCAGCGGGGCGGACGCACCCACATCTGGGCCTGGGGTGATCAAGGCCGTAAGCAGACCCCGAATCTCCTGCCCGGTGGCGTGCTGGGGAATGACCATAAGCGCCTGATGCGTTATACGGCGGCCAGGCTCGGACCACTCCCCGGCTGGTGCATGAACTTCGGCTTTGATACCCTGGAACTCCCGAATCCCGAATCGATTACAAGCCAGTGGGCGAATTACCTCAATGACCGGATGGGCTGGAATCATATGCTTTGCTCCCGGGGCTGGAAAAACAGCGCCTTTGCTATCAATTCCTATGCCGGATTCAGCGGCAGCTATGAATTGACCACTACCAAGAATGGTCCTTCGGGATATGAGGAAATAAGAAGTGACGTTGACAGCGACAACTCGAAACCCCATCTTTACGAAGAGCGGCATACATATAACAGGTTTAAATATGTTGAGCCAAGCTCGTGCCAGGAGCCAGGTGACGGTCCGGACCAGTACGGCATGAGCGATGGCTATGCCTGCTGGCCTGTGAAATTGAGCAGCAGGGAGCAGGCGCGGTTAAATGAAGACGGCAGCAGAAGATTGATTTGGCGGGAACAAATGGCCGGGGGCATGGGCGGTTTTTTCGGGTATTTTTCCGTAAGATTTAACAGCTTCGGCCCTTTCAGCCAGAACTGTGGCTGTGGCTATCATTCGGACAGTCTGAAGCGTGCCTTCCGCTGCTTCAGGGATTTCTGGGCGAAAGACCGCTTTATGTTCGACATGGTAGTCGATACGGGCCGCGTCCGCAACGGCACCGGGTACTGCCTGCGCACAAAGGATTATAAGAATTTCGTATTTTTTGTAGAGAATGACAGCAGCGTCGAGATTAATCTCGGCAGTATGCCCGGCTCCCAGCAGGTAATTGTGGTGGATGCGAGGAATGAATACAGCGAAATCAGTAAGGGCAGCAGGTCCGCGGGCTGGTGGACGATTAATTTTGGCTACACCTCGGATTGGGCGATCGCGGTCGGGTCGCCTTAATACGTGGACCCCTTGTTTATTGCCTTGAAGAGGTGGACAACCAGGCTGATGTTCTTGATCTGGTCTTGCCCGGCGACATAGAATTCAGTACCGAGTACGAAGATGAACTGTTGGGCGGTCTCGTTGTTCTGCATGGTCGAACTCCCGGGGCGGGAGGATCACCAATGAAGATCACCGCGATTCCTTACTATGCATGGAACAATCGAAACATAGGAAAGATGGCAGTGTGGCTCCGCGAGGAAGATAAGAGCCGACGTTGAAATACACCACACCGCCAGGAACCAGCACACGCATAGTTTCCTCCATCGTGACGCCGCCGAGATCCTCCGCCACTACCAGGTTCACGAGGTTTTCCGCGTATGGCAGCCGCTTCCCGTCGAAGCGCTCGACCGACACCGGGCCGCAGACCCCCAGCTCCCGGATGTGCTCTCGAATCTCGTCCCGCAACCGTTCGATTTCTTTCTTTATATCCGTCGCCATAACAGCTTAATTTATACGCTGTTTTGGCGTATTTTGCAAGACTGCAATTAACCTTGCCTGTTCAACAAAACACCTCCCCGAGTATCCCGATAAATCGGGAGAACCTACAACCTGGCGGTTAATCCGTCAGCCTTCGGCTGCCGGACTCGCTCTACCAACTCTGACACTTAGCCATCGTCGCCCTGTTCTTGATTTGAGCCAGCGTTCACGCCGCACGGCTTCGGAGCACGTCGGATGGATTTCCTCATAGATTAGTTTCCATGGACCAGACTGCTTGGAAGTATACTTTGCGGGCTTGTGCTCCGGGTCGTTATGTTCTGCCAAACGGCGATTCAAGTCACCGGTCTGACCGATATAACGCCGACCAGTAGTCAAACTTTCGATTACGTACACGAAGAATGCCACACCTCCCCGAGTATCCCGATAAATCGGGAGAACCTACAACCTAACGGTTAATCCCGGCGCGCCGGGACTCGCTCTACTGATTCAACAGATTATCTCGTATCCATCTCGCCGATTTCATCCGTTTGATCTGCCTTTCACGCCTCACCGCTTCGCCTCTTGTCGGAAAATCTTCTTTCCACACTAAAACCCACAGACCATTCTTTGGGGCGTATTTGTTTGGCTTCTCCTCCGGATCGTTATGCTGAGAAAGACGCGTGGAAAGATCTTCTGTGGAGCCTATATAAAATTTGCCCGAAGGATTCTCCAATACATAAGCCCAGAATTGCACCTTTGCATTTCCCAAACTCCCCGAGTAGGACTCGAACCTACAACCTAGCGGTTAACAGCCGCTCGCTCTACCAGTTGAGCTATCGGGGAACAGCCAACTAAAAACCAATACATTGTATTGCAAAAGCCGTTTTTCGCCTAAATCATTTCAAATATTATCTAAATTTCAACAAGTTTGTCAAGATGCGTTTTTTCTCTGTCGCCAATATCACGAAAAATTGCAAGTATGCTGGACAAGCAGCCGATTATTGTGTAAGCTGTTGTCTCTATAATGCTTAATTGAATTGGTCTGTGGTTCTATGCAAAAATGATTTTCCACATATATGCAGTGCTTCTATCGCTAAAATGCAGAATTAAACGAACAGAAGACCCGTTTAGCGCATCTTATAAAAAGGTAGTGAAATATCCATAGATTGTTGAATTCCAGGTTGTTGGCGATATGGCTAAAGATATACTCAACGTTGGTGGTTTTACCATAAAAAAACGCATCGGAACCGGTGCCCGCAGCACAATCTATTTGGCAACCGACCAGCAAAACAACACTGATGTTGCTCTAAAGCGAATTATCTTTGAAAGGCCGGGAGATTCGAGGGTCTTCGAGCAGACAGAGACTGAATATAAAGTGGCCCAGCGAATTAATCACCCGTACGTCCGCAAGTGCTACAAGCTAAAGAAAATACGCAACATGTTTCAAGTAACAGAGATGCTGCTTTCTATGGAACTATTTGACGGCAAGTCTCTCGAAGATAGCCCCACTTTGAGTCTGGTCGATGTGCTGCTTGTATTCAGGATGGTCGCAAGCGGCCTTAATGCTATGCACCAGCAAGGATTTATTCACTGCGATATAAAGCCCAATAATATTCTTATGAGCAAGGTTGGCTCAATCAAAATTATAGACCTTGGCCAGAGCTGTAAAAACGGAACGACCAAGCGCCGTATTCAGGGCACACCGGACTATATTGCACCTGAACAGGTCAGGCGAAAGCCACTTAGCCCAAGAACGGATATCTTCAATCTCGGTGCCACAATGTACTGGGCCCTCACCGGTAAGAACGTCCCTACTTTGATACCCAAAAGAAATGGCACTTTGATACCCAAAAAAAATGACTCTCTCGGCACTGCTATTCCACGAAATTACCCAGCACCTCACGAACTGAAAAAGCGAATACCGATAAGAATCTCAAGACTTGTAATGGACTGCGTAAAAGACAATCCGGCTCAACGCCCTCCAAATATGATGACGGTTATATCGAGGCTGGACCTGATGATACACAGTCTAATAGGTAGCAAGATAAAAACGAATAAAAATGCCTCAAGCAATAATTGATTTGCTAAACAAGGCTGGGCAAGCCTGCAGCACAGATAGATTTCGACGCGGCAATTTGATTCATTTGCCTGCCGAAGGCAGCCTGATTATAACCGGCGATATCCACGGACACCGACGAAATCTCGAAAGAATAGTCACCTTCGCCGATTTGTCCAACAATCCGGACAGGCATGTCGTCCTGCAGGAAATCATACACGGAGGCCCCGAGGACTCCGAAGGTGGCTGTCTATCTTATAGATTGTTGTTTGACGCCGTCCGCTACAAATTAAGCTTCCCCAACCAGGTCCATATTATCATGGGAAACCATGACACCACTTTCATCAATAGCAGCCAGGTGATGAAAAACGGCAAAGAAATGAACCAGCCAATGAATCTGGCCATGGACCGAGAATTCCAGCAGGCCAGCGCTGATACCAAACTGGCGATGAGGCAATTCCTGCTTTCACAGCCTTTAGCCGTCAGATGTGATAACAGAATATGGCTGTCACATTCCCTCCCCGGCGACCTTTACGTCGATAAATTCGACCAGCAAATCCTGCAAAGGCAACTGGAAATCAACGATTGTGAAAAACCGGGTTCAGCTTACCTTCTAACCTGGGGCAGAAAGCACAGTCAGGCCCTGCTCGACAAAATGGCCAAGCTCTTTGACGTGGATACTTTTATCCTCGGCCATCAACCGCAGCAGCAAGGATGGAGCCAGGCCGGCAAAAACCTCATTATTATCGCCTCAAACCATAATCACGGCTGTTTGCTCCCAATCAACCTGACAGAATCTTACACCGTCGAGCAGCTAATCGATTCAATAGTGCCCTTGACTTCAATAGCGTAAAGCGTATATTCTGAAGACCGGACGAATAGACGCGCCAACGCATTTACCCGTATAAACGCATCCACAAGAGGCAAGAATGGATTGGTACTACTATATAGCACTGGCAGCAATCCTGTCGCAATTATTCTTTTTGGTTCAGACCGTTAAGAACTATCGCTATACGCTGGCCAAGCACAAAAAAAAGCGTTCGTGGCACCAGCTTCGGACGGCACTGATTGTGCCGTGCAAGGGCCTGGATTTCGCCTTTCACAACAATATTACCTCACTCTTCAATCAGGACTACGAAAATTATCTGCTGTGGTTTGTGGTCGCTGAGAAGTCGGACCCGGCCTATGACGAATTATGCAAATTGAAAAACCAGCTGAGTCAAAACTCAAAAGCCCGCGATGTGCAGGTATTTGTCGCAGGAAAAGTAGGTGATAGAAAAAAACAAAAAAGTGGCAGCAATGAGCAACGAACAACACGATACGCCTGTAGTCAAAAAATCCATAATTTGCTCCACTGCTACGAGCGGATTGGCGATGATGTCGACGCCCTTGCCTTTGCTGATTCTGATGTCTGTGTTCGCAGCGACTGGTTAAGTCATTTAGTCTGGCACCTTAGACTACCCAAGACCGGAGCCACCAGTGGCTATCGCTGGTTTATACCGAAAAAGAACAATCTGGCCAGTCTGGCCCTATCGGTCATGAACGCCAAGGTCGCCCAATTGCTTGGCAACACCCGTTTTAATCAGGCCTGGGGTGGCTCAATGGCTATTCGTGTGGACGTCTTTCGAGAAATAGGCCTTGATAAAATCTGGCCAAAGACCATAAGTGATGATTTATCGCTCAGTCATGCCGTCAAAAAGGCCGGCAAAAAAGTGGAGTTTGTCCCCGCCTGCCTCGTCGCTTCATACGAATCAACCACCTGGCCAAAACTCTTTGAATTTGCTCACCGACAATTTGTAATCACGCGCGTAACCGCACCAAAAACCTGGTGGTTCGGATTAATCAGCAGTCTTTATTCAATCCTGGGTTTATGGGTAGGCTCTTGTCTCGCAATCTACGCAGTAGTCAAATCATCAATCACCGGTTATCAATTATTAATTATTGTCGCTGTACCTGTCCTCTTTTTCGCGGGCGGGCTCGCCAGCGCGATACTGCGTCAGAAAATGATTAGTAAAGTGCTGGAAAAAGACTGGCCGAAATTGAAGCTCACCTGTGCCGCTGATATCCTTTTCTTTTGGGCGTGGTCGCTGCTGCTGCTATTTCTTATTATTTCTTCAGCCTTCGGCAGAACCATCTGCTGGAGAGGAATACGCTATAAACTGCTTGGCCCGTTAGAGACCATTAGCCTTGGGGAAAAAGTACCCGATGGGAAAAGTCGCTAACGGGCCTCGGACCAACCGAAACAATCATCATGGGTGATTAGCCGGCCCAATTCCAGAGATTTTTGGATTAGTTTTTCCATTGATACCGGCAAGAGAAGATTATATTATTTGTTATGATATTGTCTTAGTAGCGGCACTATGAAAAAGCATAACGGATTTCATTTCATTGCTGCACGCTCATTTTGTGATGTTGTGCGAGGGACTCAAACGTGAAAAAAGGCATTCGGGAACCCGCAACACGGACGCTTGCGACCATAATTGTCATAATGGTTATGATTATGATTGCAGGCAACACCGCCGCCTACAGTCTTGGTGGTGGCGCACTTGCCGGAAATCGATATCGAGTGATTATTTCAACAGACATCGGCGGAGGTGACGAAGATGATATCCAGTCGATGGTCCATTTCCTTCTCTATTCTGATTTATTTGATACCGAAGGTATTATTTCTTCACCGACAGGTAAAGGCCGCAAGAAGGACATCCTCGAAGTAATTGACAAATACCAAAAGGATTACCCTAACCTGAGGACCCATTCGGACAAATACCCGGCACCGGATTATCTTCGCTCAATATCAAAACAGGGAGCAACAAATCCAGCTCCCGCCAAAGGTTATAGCAGTCCGACAGAAGGTTCAAAATGGATTATCAAATGTGCTAAGAAAAAAGACCCCCGACCCTTATATGTCCTTGTATGGGGCGCAATTACCGATGTCGCACAGGCCCTGCGTGATGACCCCGGCATAAAGGAAAAAATCCGGGTTTACTTCATTGCATCATGGAACCAAAAACAGGACCAAAACACCTTCAGGTATATCGACAAAAACCACTCTGATTTGTGGCTGATTCATAATAACAGCACCTTCCGAGGCTGGTACATGGGCGGCAAACAGAGTGGTGATCTGGGAAACAAGTCTTTTATTGATAAGCACGTTAAGAACCATGGCCAACTGGGAAAATATTTCGCCCCCTTGAAAGGCGGCAGTATAAAAATGGGCGATACCCCGAGTTATGCCTTCCTCCTACGTGGAACACCGGACGACCCAACAAAAGACAGTTGGGGTGGACGATTTGTCAGGAAAAAAGGACGCCCCAATTGGTGGGTGGATGACCCCGACCCGGTTCTTGCCGAGGGAGGACGCCCTGGAGCAAAAACAGTCAACAAGTGGCGCCGGCAATACCTGCGCGATTGGCAAAAACAGATGGACCGCTGCAAAGATAAAATACAACTCAGTGGCACCCAAAAACAATAGTTTCACTATATTGATAAGGAGTTGAGAATGATGAACAAGAAACCTAAAACTGCGAAATTCAAAGTTCGATATTCGATACTTATCACTATAATGCTGCTTGCCTGCAGCAGCGCGGCAGCGCAGGACTTTGTCCCTTTCGTTATTCCTGCTCGGCCAAATCCTGATTCGCTGATAGCGTACCCTTCCTCGCAGCCAATTAAGACCGACTCCAACCACCTTGTTGCAAACCGAGGCCACTTCTATCGCGGCGAGAACCGCGTTCGCCTCTGGGGCGTCAACCTGTCGTTTGGAGCGAACCTGCCCAAACACGAAGATGCCCCCTACATTGCAGCCCGCCTCGCCGCTGCCGGCGTCAACGCCGTTCGTTGTCACCACATGGACACCGCTCGATTTCCCCGTGGGTTGTGGAACGCAAAAGACGGCAAGACCATCGACCCGGAGGCCCTGGACAGATTAGACTTTTTTATTGACCAGCTTGCCCGCCGCGGGATATGTGTCAATATCAACCTCCACGTCGGCCGAGTACACAGCCAGTTTCTGCACCTGCCCAAGACTAACCGCCAATACGACAAAATCTTCAACATCTTCACGCCCGCACTCGTCGACGCTCAGAAACAATATGCCCGCGAGCTGCTGACCCACGTCAACCGCTACCGCAAGCTCCGCTACGCCGACGACCCCGCCGTCGCCATCGTCGAAATCACTAATGAGAACAGCTTCTTTATGTGGGGCAACGAACAAACACTGCGAACCCTGCCCCCGTACTATGCAGATATTCTGCAAGGCAAGTTCAATGCCTGGCTACAAAAAAGATACGGTTCGGACCGGAAGCTGCGTAAGGCCTGGTCCGAAGGCGCTGAAGAACTGGGCAAGAACATGCTTGTCAACGGCAATTTCCAGACAAGCGAACCGGCTACAAGTGTCCCGAAGAACTGGCATCTTGAACAACATTCGGGCTGCACAGCCTCGCTGTCACGCACCCGCTTCAAGGACAAAGACGCACTGCGAATTGATATTGGCAAGGCCGATGATACTGAATGGCACCTCCAGCTCAACCAGGGAGATTTAGCTATCAAGGCAGGAAAGTATTATACCGTTATTTTCGACGCGGCCGCTGATAAGTCGCGCAAAATCGGCTGTGGTGTCGGCCAGGGACACAGTCCCTGGAACAACCTCGGGCTGTCAAGGCAGGTGACGTTGAAAAATGAATGGCAAAGTTTTCGGTATGGTTTTGTTGCAAAGGCCAATGACGACAACGCCCGGATTAGCTTTTCGTTTGGCGGCAGTAATATTCCGATATGCCTTGCAAATGTGCAGCTTCGGCCGGGCGGCCGAGTGGGCGCAGAATTCGGCGAGTCAATCAAGGCCGGCACCGTTGTTGTATTTGCCGATAGTGAGAGTCCTGCCCGCAAACTCGACCGAATGCGTTTCATGGCCGAGACGGAAAAGGCCTACTTCGATGGAATGCGAAACTTTATCAAGAATGACCTCGGCTGCAAGGCGCTGGTAACCGGCACCATCGTCTTCGGACCGCTGGGATTGTACGCTCAGAGTGATATGGATTTCATTGACGCCCACGCCTACTGGCAGCACCCGCGATTTCCGGGCAGGCCGTGGGACAGCAGCAACTGGCTCATCGACCAGAAGCCGATGACCGACTATCCCGCCCAGGCCACTTTGTTTCGCCTGGCCGCCGAACGTCTTGCCGGCAAGCCCTTTACCGTCAGCGAGTATAACCACCCCGCTCCTCTCGACTCCCAGGCCGAGTGCGTACCTATGATTGCATCATTCGCCGCCGCCCAGGACTGGGACGGCCTCTGGCTATACACATATAGTCACAGCTCAGACGGCTGGTATCGAGAAAAGCTCAACAGCTACTTTGATATCGACACCAACCCTGCCAAATGGGGATTTATGCGAGCAGGCACTGCTATCTTCCGCGATGCCGGGATTGTGCCACTGAACAATCTCATACATATTACATTGGTCGACTCTTCAGATATACTTACATCGCTGGCCAAGCTGCACCTCAAGCATGACCGGAACATGTTAGCGGCAATCGGCCGCAGCCCCGAAGAAGCCCGCCAAGCAATGCCATCTGCGAAACTGGACTGGTCGGTCGAGGATGGCAAGGGATTTTATGCCGCTCGTGGCCAGTGTACATCAGTTTATACCGGCTACGCCAAGAGGTTTGAAAAAGCTACCGATGGGAAGATATTAATTGTTGGCCCCGACTTTGTGGCAGTGACTATCACGGCCCTGGACAAGGAGGGGTTGGACAGAAGTGAAAAGATACTAATTACGGCGTGCGGTCGCTGTGAAAATACCGGTATGAACTTTTCCGAAGACCGCCGCACAGTAGGCCGCAACTGGGGCGGGCCGCCCGTACTAATCGAAGCGGTTGAAGGCACACTGGTACTGAACGGAAACTGGACATGTCAGGCTCTCGGCCCCGACGGAATGCCGAAACGTAGGGTAGCTGTTCCTTCTGAAGAAATGCAGAGCCACATAACACTTTCTCCCCAGTATGAGACTATGTGGTATCTACTGACGCGGCGCACAAAACGGGATTAATTCGCCAGGAAAAGAGAGGTGTTTATGATGAAGGCCTTTGGCATAGGACTTACCGTTGTCCTCGTTTTGACTACTGGAACGGCAGCAGCGTTCAATGGACATATTGTCACGCAAGGTCCGCTGAAATTGACAATAGGCAACATTGAGGATGTCACGGAGTATAACAAGCCACGCGATGTAAAGGTTACGGTCAAGAACAATGGAGACTCTCCGCTACAGGTCCGGTTGCGTATGGCAGACCTTGTTGACGAATGGTACGCAGTCGGTGAAACGGAAAAACGCCTTGCAGTTACGCCCGGCAGCGAAGCAGAAGCTACTTTTCGAATAGCTGCCGGAAAAGGCGCATGTTCGGCGCTATATCCTGTTCACGTTTACGCCACTTTTAAGCACCAGGAACAGACGGTGACAGCGCACGCCGTTCAAATATTTCAATCAAATTTTAGCAAGGCAATTCGCTCGTCCCCACAAGCAGATGAAATGCCGGTGAACATCGTCCCCGACAATTGTGCCTTGCCGCTTTGCCAATTGCAGTCGCATCGTGTCGCCTGGCGCTTCTATGATAAGCCTCTGGTCTATATGCCGGTTGGCTGGCAGGGTTCATCCTCTGGGTCTTCGGCTACATTTTCAAATATCAGCGTTTCTCGCGGCGGGACAAAGCAAGCCATTCACATGCACCCGCCGTGGAGGCCTGGTGGCGGAACCATCTTCGCCGAATTCTTGCTCAAGCTCCCGGATGTCGTGCCGATCAAACTAACTTTTGCCAACGCCATACGCGACCACACAGAGCAAGAACCTCCCAGCGACGGCGTGACGTTTCGAGTCTGGGCCGGCGACGAGAAGCTTTTCGAGCGCTACACCGATAGCAAAATATGGGTGGACGGCCAGGCCGACTTGAGCAGATTCGCCGGCAAGCAAATACTCCTGCGACTGGAAAGCCATCCGGGACCGAAGCGTGATACAACCTGCGATTCGTCCTATTGGGGCGAGCCGATGGTCGTCGCGGGAACTCTGCCCCCACAGCTCACCAATGCCCAACGAGAGGAACTACGCAAGCGTGCCAGGAGTATTATCAAATCGCAAAAAGTATCCGGCAGTCCGCTCGGGGACGCCTTCCGGCGGAACGAATTCGTCTTCAAACTTGAGGATAATTGCGTGGCGGCACTTGTCCTGGGCAAAAACGGTCTGGCTGATTCCGCCATTGCTTTCGGCAATGACGCTCACTGCGTGGTATTTGATGGCTTACACGCTTCGGTGCTCCGGCACAAGGTCGGAGGCGGGCCATCGCAACTCATCATGCGGAAGGTTGATACGAAAAAGGATAGGCTCTCCGGGAAACTAAGTATCAAACATCACCTTTCGCTCGCAGACGAGGATTTTGCTCTGACTGCGGAGGTGTGGAAAGACAAAGCCGGCTTGCGCATACGGCTCAAATGCCCGAAGCGGATTACCGATATAGCGCTGGGACAGGCCGACCAGAAGGCCCCTCGCGTTTACTATGGCCACGGATACTGCATCGTCGAGCCGAAAGCTTTCAGGGCAAGCTTCGGCGGACATAACCTGTCAACAAGTCACGTTGGATTTGATTTTGACAAAGGCATCTCGCTTCTAACTGCTTGCGACAATCCACCGGACTACCTTGAAGTGGACCCGGACCAAAGGATATATTCGCTTCACACGCACCTCGATGCAACGATGACGTTTGTGCCGAGTATCAAGGGTGCTTTTGATTGTGCCCGAAAGTACCGTCCCTTGTTCGACAAGAAACCAGCGGCTGGGCTAAAGCGTAAGGCAGGTCGATTTATCTTCGACATCTGGGGCGGACGCTACGCCGAGATCGCTGAAACAATGAAGCGAATGATAGATTACGGCCTGACCGATTCGCTGCTGACCGTGCACGTCTGGCAGCGATGGGGTTACGACTACCGTTTGCCGGACATTTACCCACCGCAGCCGAAGCTCGGCACAATTGAAGACATGCGGCAGATCGCAAAGGTCTGTGCCGAGCACGACATTCCCTGGGGCTTGCACGATAATTACATCGACTTTTATCCCGACGCGGCCGATTACAGCTACGACCACATCTGCTTCACCGAACAGGGCACGCCTATCAAGGCCTGGATCAATAGAGGACGCGATGCCCAGAGCTACCGCTGGCGGCCGGACCACATCATGCCTTTCGTCAAACGCAATCTGAAACTCATCAAGCCAAACCTCAAACCCACACATTATTTCATCGACGTTTTCACAGCGCTGCCATGCTTCGACTTCTATGATAGATACGGAAATTTTCACTCAATGCTTGAAACCCGCAAATGCTGGGGCGAGGCCTTCGCCTGGATCCGAGACTATCTGGGCGAAAATGCGCCTACAACATCCGAAGCCGGACACGACCAGCTTATCGGATACCTCGACGGCTCCGATTGTCAGCACATGACGCTCTCACCCGAAAAGGGATGGCCCCACATCCGAATCTCCTGCAGAGATTGGGAGCGTGTGCCGTGGTTCGATGCGGTGCTGCACGATAAGTTCAGCTTGCACGGGGTCGGCTATCCCTCACGCTACAAACTCAAGCAGGCACAGAGTGACCAAAGAATCATCGAAAGCGACGATTACATCAGTGCCGAGATTCTCGAAGGCCACGCCCTTATGACTGACCGGAGGGCATTCGGCCGCGGTGCCGTTCGGAAGTATTGGCTCGCACAGGATTTCATCCGAAGCATCGCGCTCGACAATATCGAGACCGTAGAGTTTGTGGGAGGGGACATCCACAGACAGCTCATCAAATGGAAATCCGGCGCGCAGGTTTACGTCAATCGCGGCGATAAGGACTGGAAAGTAGTAGGTAAACAGTTGCCTCAATACGGATACTTTGCAAAGAATGGTCAGATTGAATCGAGCATCGAAAGGGTTCCCGCTCCGCGGGGGCCAATTAACGGCATCATCGTCGAACAATCACGTGGGCCCTCTCGCTGTTACTTCAATGCACGCGGGTTCAGGAACGTTAACAAGGTGTCGATTGACTTTGGCCCTGTCGTAACCGAAGGCGCGTTCCGTTATGAGTTAAAGAAAAATATGATTGTTGTTACTCCACTGCCCGACATTGACCCGTTCACGGTCACACTACGCGTTGACAAGCTAACGAGTATCAAAGCTATGCAAGTAGCATCTATCACCGCCATCGACGCCGACGGCAAAAATATCCGAAGTGTTAAATTTGATACAAAGGCAAATCTGGTAGAGTTTCAAACACGCAAAAACGAATTTGCGTATCAGATTCTGCTGAACCGTTTATGACAGTAAAAGGAGAAATGATGAAAAAGAACTCTACAGCGGCTGTTATAGCGTTAATTTTATTTGGGCTTCTCATCAGGACGGCTCCACTGCGCGCTGGCCAAGAAGGCGAACCGGTGGAGTTGATTGGTATGCGGCGAGCCCCCGTCCATTCCAGCAAGGTCGATGCTTCCTTCTTCCCTTTCATCGACGAGTTCGGCCAGTACATCCACAAGGACTGGCCCGGCAAGACGCACTCTCTGGAGGAGCTAATCGCCGAGGGCCCCGCAGAGCAAAAGGACCTCGCCGTCAATCCCGGCCCACCCGACCGCAACCAGTATGGCGGCTGGACCACCGGGCCAAAGCTAAAGGCAACCGGCTTCTTCGGCGTGCAAAAATACAAAGGCAAATGGTGGCTCGTAGATCCGCAAGGCCGACTCTTCTTCTCGCACGGAATTGATTGCGTCCGCAGTGCAAATGCTACACCCATCACCGACCGCGAACACTACTACCACAACCTGCCGAAAGCCAACTCACCGTTTGCAAAGTTTTACGGCAGGGGCAGCTGGGCACCGCACGGCTATTACAAAGACCATTCGCCGTACAGAACCTATGACTTCAGCCAGGCCAACTTCTTGCGGAAGTACGGTCGCGGTTGGGAGCAGGACTTCGCCGACATTACACACCGCCGGCTGAAAAGCTGGGGTATGAACACCATCGCAAACTGGTCGGACGCCACTATCTACCTGATGCGCAAGACTCCGTACGTGGCGACAATTAGCTACAGTGCCAGGAAACTGGAAGGCTCGCAAGGTTATTGGGGCAAGTTCTATGACGTCTTTGACCCGAGCTTCCGCGACGTGCTGCGCCGGCGATTGGCAAGAGAAAAGGACACATCAGCCGGCGACCCTTGGTGCATCGGCTACTTCGTGCACAACGAACTCTCCTGGGGCGATGAGACCTCCCTTGCCATAGCCGCTCTTATCTCGCTGCCCGACCAGCCCGCTAAGAAAGTGTTCATCGAGGACCTAAAGGCAAAGTACAAGTCGATAGACAAGTTGAACAACGCCTGGGAAACGAATCACAAAACCTGGAATGCTTTGCTGCAATCCACCCAAGCACCGGACAAAAAGAAGGCCCACGATGACTTAACCTCTTTCTACACCAGGATCGCAGAGACCTATTTCGAGATTATCCGCGAGGAGGTCAAAAAAGTCGCTCCGAACCAACTCTATATGGGCTGCCGCTTCGCATGGGTCAACGACCGTGCCGCCCGGGCAGCAACAAAATTCTGCGACATTGTCAGCTACAACCGTTACAGTTACAGCGTAGAAAATCACCGCCTTCCGGACGACATCGACATGCCGGTAATTATAGGCGAATTCCACTTCGGTGCGCTGGACCGCGGCATGTTCCACACTGGATTAAGAAAAACCGCCAACCAGCAGGACCGCGCAGACAAGTACAAAAGCTATGTACAAGGGGCGCTAAGGAATCCCTATATCGTCGGCACACACTGGTTCCAGTACAAGGACCAGGCCACAACCGGCCGCGGAGATGGTGAGAACTACCAGATTGGCTTTATCGACATTTGTGACAAACCTTACCCTGAGACCGTCCAGGCCTGCCGCGAGGTCGGATACACAATGTATGAATATCGCCTCAACGCCAAATGACCCGTACCTCCACCTTCGTAAACTGCTACAGGTGATACGGATGCCGTTGCGGTCGGCCCATCATCCGCCGGGCCTGCTCATCGCCGACTATCTCCTGTTTTACCGGGTCCCAGCGGAGCTTCCGGCCAAGGATGAAGGAGAGGTTGCCCAGCACACAAAGGTTCGCCACGCCGACTGCCGCTTCGATGTTCATAATGGTCTTGGCGCCCGTCTTGATACCCTTGAACCAGTCCTCCTTGTGGCCGGGGCTCTTGTACACATCCTTGGCGCCGGCAGATGGCTTCCATTCGCGTGCTTTCTTCTCGGCCCACGTACCGCCGTCGCCGCCCCAGTGGATGAACTCGCCCTTGTCGCCGCGGTAAATGGCACCGTAACCAGGACGGCTAATTCTGCCTCCCGGTTCCTTCCCGGTCCTCTTTTCCGCCGACGGCAGTTGCTCACGGGGCATTTGCGTCCAGGTCAACGTCCAATCGGGATTCTTGAAGGTATAGGTCACCTTCATCAACACCGCGCTGTCCCATAGGCCCTTGGTCGGTGCAGTACCCGTCGCCTCGATAGTAACCGGGCCTGTGCCGTCGGCACCCATCCACCACATCGCACAGCTCATCACGTGGGCGCCACGGTCGCGGATCTGCCCCCCGCCTGATTCCAACACCCAACGGAACACGCCGTGACAATACCTCTTATTATATGGCCGCCAGCGAAGCGGCCCTAACCACAGGTCCCAGTCAAGCTCCGGCGGTGGCGCGCTATCGGGCACCGGATTGTTGTCCTCGGGACTGGGATAGTGAAAGCAATCGACGCGGCTGATGTGGCCAATATTACCGTTGACGAGGTATCGATGAGCCAGGTAAGCTTCCGGCTGGGAACGCCCCTGTGAGCCAACCTGGACCGATACCTTGTTCTTCTTGGCCGCAGCAACCATCGCCTTACCTTCCTCGATTGTGCAGCAGGCCGGCTTCTCCACATAAACGTGCTTGCCGCATTCAGCCGCGTGTACCATCTGAACACCATGCCAGTGGTCCGGCGTCGCGATTACGACCGCGTCGATATCTTTGCGCTGGAGTATATAGCGGTAGTCACGGTAGGGCTGTACGCCCTTACCTGCTGTTTTGACGGCATTCGCCAACCGGTTCTCATCCGCATCGCAGACCGCCGCTATATTAACCTCACCTTTGTCGCGCCTTTTCACCATACCTCGAAGGTGGGACCCACCCATACCACCAACGCCGATATGAGCCATAGTTATACGTTCGTTCGCTCCGCCTCTGCCCCGTGCTGCCAGTGCGCCGGATGGAACGAAGTAGGGAAAGCTCACTGCCGCCGCACCCGCAGCGGCACCAGCCAGGAATTCACGCCTGTTGAGTTGGTTCGTTCGTTTCATAGTTCTATCACCTTTCTGCTCTAATTCCAGAATATCGAATAAGGTGCAAAAAAACAGTCTTGAAATTGATTTCCGCCGAGTCACCTTACTTCACCGGCTTGACGTTCGTCTTCTTTGTGGGCACCAGCTTTACGCAGGCAAGCCCGCGAACATTTACGCCCCGCTGTCGCAGCGACTGCGCGATGTTGAGCTTGAAGTCCTTGGGTGCAGCTTTCAGTCCGGCTTTGAGCGCGGCAAGGGACTGCCTGCCGCCAATACGCTGCAGCACCATCCGGGCGTCCTCCCGCAGCTCTTTGTTTGATAGCAATGCGGCAATCGCCTTGACGGACCTCCTTGGACCAATCTCCGAGAGCATCCAGAGCACTTCGCGACGCACCGATGTCGGCTGGCCATCGCCCAGCAGCCCAATCAGCTCAGCAGCGACCACCCTTTTCTCATCCCTGGCTCTGGGCCGGCCGGCGTGGCGGACAATCTTCCACAATGCGCGCTTCGCCGCACGCGTAACTTCGACGTCCTCATCATCCATCGCCTTAGCCAGGGGCTTGACCGCTGGAGCCCCGGCTTCACCGGCTCTGAGCAACGCGTCTCCTCGCACCTTGTCACTTTTGCCCCTGATCTTGGCAATCAGTTCATCCACCGCCTCATTGCTTGCAGCGCTAGCCACACCGGCCATAACTCCAGTGGCCGCAGCTGTAAGAGACACCTTTTTAAGCTTGTTGTTTGACATATTTGCAACCCTTTCTCGTTACTTAGATTTCACAGATAACTTCTGAATCGATTGACATTTTACCTTCTCCATTGATTTTGTCAATGATTTATTTTCCGATTTGCCTTAGCAGTCTTCTTTGTAGGCTATTCTCCCGAAAGCGCACCCCAAAACGCCAACTTTGGTGGTTAGCCGGATTCGCCAAAGGCGAATTGCCCCGTGTCTTGTGGGAAAATGCGGCTGCTGTAACCAGTTGATATTATTCGGCTTTTGACCGGACAGTAGTGGTTTACGCGATATGAAATTACTCCACATCAGCGATGTTGCCTTCAGGCCTGCCTACAAGGTAGATTCTGTTTTTGCCGCTGCGTTTTGCCTCCAACAGTGCCCTATCTGCCTGTTGAAAAAGCTCCTGCACTGTTGAGCAACCGCGGGCCAGGCTCGCTAAGCCGCCACTTATTGTCAGCACCCCTTTGCCTTCCGGGCCTAATCCGCCAAAGGCGGACAATTCAGCTTTTTCCAATTCTTTTTGGAATCGCTTTGCTACAAATATCGCCTCTTTAGGGTGTTCCGCCATCGCCGAGCGCCTCTCCCCACCCTCAGCCGGCGTCCCAGCCGATTTAGCCTGCGGCTCATCCCAGAAAACAACCGCAAACTCATCACCGCCAATCCTGCCGACAACGTCGTGGCTGCGGCAGCAGCGCCGCATTAAAACAGCGGCCTGCCTTAGAATTTCGTCCCCAGCCGAATGACCGTAAACATCGTTGTAATGTTTGAAGTTATCAATATCAAAAATAAGAAGTGTCACCCGACCATTTTCTTTCGTGGCACGTTCTATAATTTGCCTGGAAAATTCCCATATATACCTTCTATTCTTCAGCTCCGTCAAGTCATCCTCTGTAGCCAACTTTTCAAGCTGTCTCATTTTCGCCTCTATCGTTGCATCGACAGCGGCGCGTGTTGCAGTCCCAGGTCCACCTGCGGCGAATTTGCCGCGGCCGGATATAATGAGTTCGTAAAGCCGTCTCGCCCGGATTGGACAAATCAAATAATCATCCGCTGCACCTGCGCGACCGTAAGCCGAGCGGACGAGTCGTATCGCTGCCGGCTCTTCCCACATCTGCGCCAGAAGAACAATTTTCGCATCGCAATTATCTCGAAGCCGCTTCAGAGCCGAACTTAATTTAGCCGACAAGCCGGACATTACGATAGCGACCGCTGCAAAGCTGTTCTTTGCTGCAGCCTCGATTGCGTCAGGCATATTGGTATAAACTTCGCAGGGCAGCTCTCTGACAGCCTTGGCATCTAAAAACGCTCTACTAACATCGCCTATCAGCAGAATCTTCCGGCCATCTGAATCAGAACAAACTGGTATATTAGAAGTTCCCATTTCTTCAGTTTAGCTAATATCTTGTGATAAAAACGCATTGAAAGCGCAAGAAACAATCAATTGTTACTCCCTATGATAACATAATTTGCAGAAAAGTCAACCCCAATCCCCGCCAGACCGGCCGCTTGAAATCTAATCAGCTACCGCAGGTCATCCAGAATCTTTTTGGCCTGCTCAGTAAAGATGCTGGTCGGATACTTTTCTGTAAAACTCGTTAGAGTTGCTCTCGTCTCGACTAAAAGCTTCTTCTTCAGCTCTAAATTTGAGTCATTCTGCTGACTCCACCGACGTCTCCTCAAAAGCCCGAGTTCGTATAATGCCTGCATTCCACCATCGGTATTCTGGAACTCTCGGTGCAGCTGGGCTAATTTTTCAGCCCGCAGTTGCTCATCAGCAACGAGTTTCGTTTTAGCCAACAAGATATTGTCGCGGAGCGGGTCCTTGTCACCCATCTGCTTCAGCAATTCGTCGAGGTGCCAGGAATAATCCTGGCTGTGCGGGTTTAACATAACAAATCTCGCCAAACGTTTCTCTGTGTCCGGCTCGCCGGCTCGATTTTCCGAACCTATAAGATTACGCAGCTGATTTAATTTCCCTTGCAGCTCCGTCAACTTAAACGCCGTCATTGCCGAACCAGCCAACGGACGAAATGGACTAAAGAACGTCTCGCTTTGTGGTTGGTCTTTTTCGAGTAGTTTCAACCGCTCACGGAGCTTATCTTGTGCCTCCGCAAGAAGCTTCTGGGCCTGCTCAAACTCGCCCCGACCGGCCCGATCCTTTGCAATCCGCCATCGCGCTTCAAGCGATTCGCTGCTTTCAGGAAACTTCTCATAAAGGCAATCCCATATCAGCAAAGAATCCCGGTGCGGATAATCATTATAAAAACGCAGTATTTCTTTTTGACCAAGGATATTGTAGTCCGGCCGATATTCACTCAGAAGCGCTTTGTAGTAAAGCGCTATAGGCATCCGGGGGCTTTGATGTCGCCGCATTATAAATAAATCGTATTGCTCGAGAAGCCGTCGTTTTTGGGCTGGAAAATTCAGTTCCGGATGTACTATAAACCAGCTCGGCCAACGGTCATAACTTAACTGAGTCTGGATTTCCTTTTTCAACTCTGCACGCAGCGGTATCGGGTCGGTGGGGTAAAAGGAACGTGCCAGGTATTTTTTGACACCAGGATCTGCAATCGTTTTGTCCAACGCTTCTGTTATGCTGTGCTCGTGAAATTCGATTGTCTGTTCCGGATTATTTTTGGCCACATAGAGCTGATAGTCCAATTCATCAAAGCCTATTCTTATTTCAAAAGTCACGATAGCTAACAAAAGGAAAACGGAGGTAAACGTCCAGACCAGGCCCGGCCGATAACGCGTATAATGACCTATCCCCAGAACCAATCCTGCTATTGCTAAACCAATAAGCCAGGCACAAATCCAGGGCGCAAAAGAAAATCCCAATTTAATAGGTTCTAACTTCCAGGCACCCCCGAAGTATCCCCAGTAAAGAAGCTGCGGCGCCGTGCATAATGCCACCGCGATAATGCGGGAGCGAAAACGAAGCGGACGACACGCCGCCGCAACGCAACTCACCAAAAGGCATATCGCAAAGCCCGGCAAATTGGCCAAAAAAAACACCGCCAATATAAAAGGCAAACTGTAGCGAAAGCTCATAAGCTGCGATATCAACACCGGCACAACGCCTAAAATACCCATAAGCAGCCCTAAAACAAGAATCTGCCAGGGATATTCAAATATGCTCACGCCTGTGCTGGCGCCAGTTATTATAGGTCGGCCTAAACTCCAAAACTCCTTCGAAGTTATGATGTGGAAGCTGAACGACCAGAATGAGCCGGTCAGTATCTTCGACCAGAAAAGGCAGCTCACACTAAAGGCCACAAAAGCAAGCAGCCAGCACCTCAAAACATTTTCATGGCTGTAGTGCAGCGTAGGGCCGACAGCCATAAAAGACTTCGAGACCACTTTGGGCTTCTTTCCCATCTGCTCATTATCCATAAGCCTACCTTCGAGACTCGATTCTCGATTTTGTCCTGCGAGCATCGAGTATCAAGCACCGAGTATCGAGCATCAAGCATCGAGCATCGAGTAACGAGCATCGAGTATCGAGCATCAAGCATCGAGCATCGAGCTATGTCCCTTCACCACTGCTGGCAAGATAATCGACCTGTTCAGCCGTAAGTTCGTCTATCCCAATCGACATTGACTTCAGTTTGAGCTTGCTTACTCGCTGCTCTATCTCAACAGGGACATCGTGGACTGCAACGGCAAGCTCCCCCTGTTTTTTTATCACATATTCAGCCTCTAATGCCTGCGTCGCAAAGCTCATATCCATCACGCTCGCAGGATGACCCTCAGCCGCTGCAAGGTTAATTAACCGCCCTTCAGCCAGAAGATAAATTCGCTTGTTATTCTTTAGGATATATTCATCGACATGGTTGCGCACGTTACGGTTTACCTTTTTGCTGAGTCTTTTCAGCGCCGGTATGTCTATCTCAACGTTGAAATGCCCGCTGTTAGCAACAACCGCTCTGTCCTTCATCGCACGGAAGTGCTCAGCCCGGATAACGTTTTTGTTACCCGTGAGCGTTACGAAAAGCCCGCCGACCTTTGCCGCTTCCGCCATCGGCATAACCTCGAAGCCATCCATAGCCGCCTCAAGCGCCTTGATTGCATCGACTTCCGTAATGATAACGATAGCTCCCATCCCTCTCGCTCGCATAGCAAAGCCTCGTCCGCACCAGCCGTACCCCACCGCTACCACCTTTTTGCCGGCCATCAGAAAATCGGTCGCCCGAATAATACCGTCAACCGTTGACTGGCCCGTGCCGTAGCGGTTGTCGAATAAGTGTTTGGTTGCAGCATCGTTTACCGCAATAACGGGAAACTTTAATTTGCCTTTATTTGCCATCGCCCGCAGACGAATAACACCGGTAGTAGTCTCTTCCATACTCGCAATAATACGGTGGGCCTCTTTCTTTCTGCGAGTATGCAGCTCGTTCACCAGATCAGCACCGTCGTCGAACGTAATAACCGGCTTATGGTCGATTGCCGCATGGATGTGTTTGTAATAGGTGGCGCGATTTTCCCCGCAGATGGCAAAGACCGGTATCTTAAAATCTTTCACCAGCGATGCCGCCACATCGTCCTGCGTACTCAGCGGATTGGATGCGCAGAGAGCAACATTCGCTCCACCCGCTTTCAGCGTCCTCGCTATATTAGCCGTCTCAGCAGTTATATGCAGACAAGCCGAAACGTTTTTGCCCTTTAATGGCTTGCTCTTTGAGAATCGCTTGCGAATCGCCGCCAGAACCGGCATATCATTATCAGCCCACAAAATCCGCTTCTTACCCCCCGGCGCCAATGAAAAATCAGCTATGTCATACTTCATTTACCAACCCTTTCAAAAAGAATAGAGATAATCACTGTAAAGCCAGAAGATGAATTTTGCAACCTTTTATTTCCGCAAAATTACGATGCTTACCTGCCAATCACTTCGTTTTTTGCTTGACTTTTTGGTAAAAAATGGTATAGAATATTAGAGCGAACTGACCGATTTTTGCTGTCATTCTTAATAATTTTATACGCTTGGTGTCTTTGTGCCTTCGTGGCAGCAAATCGTGGAGGAAACAATGGTTTTCCGAAAGACTCTACAGGTCCTAACTATTCTACTTTCGGCTTTATCTGTCCCATTGCTCGCCTTTGGTGCCGGCCGAAAATCCTCCACCGAGACCTACCTCGAACAACTCCATAATCAGGGAAAAGAAAGAGTCATCGTTCTATTCGAGAACGAAGCAGACCCAGACTTAATTGCCGCATACAACGTAAAATTGATACGCAAACTCAAAATCTTAAATGCCCTTGTATGTGAAATTAATCAGAGCGATATCGAATTACTAAAGCAAGAGCCAAATATCAAAAACGTAGTCCCCGATATGGTGATAAAAGTCCCCAGGCCGAAGAAGCCGCCAAAAAAATGGGAAGAAAAAGTAAATGAAGAGATGGATCTATTATTTAGTGGTCCGGCAACAGTAAGATGGAATAATTTAGAAGCCGGTTTAAATTCAAAAGCTGCTTGGGATAGATATAATTTAGATGGCACCGGAATAACAATTGCATTTATTGATACAGGTGTTAATTATACACTCGCAGATCTTGATGATAACTATTTAGGCGGTTATGATTATGTAAGTGGTGATGATGACCCTATAAATCCTACCCCAGATGAGACACATGGCACTGAAGTTGTTTCATTGGCGGTTGGAGAAGGTGTGGATAAAGTAGTAGGAGTATCATATAATGCTGGCTACTATGTAGTAAGAGTATTAGAAGGTCCATGCCCGGCAACAGGGTTGATCAGTGCCGTAATCGCTGGAATGCAATGGGCGTCAACCGAACCACATAAAGCTGATATTATATCTATGAGTTTGGGGACGGATGGTAATGAACCTGGCTGGGTAACTATTTGGGAGCCAGCATTGAGAAAGACATGTAATTTGACTTATGAAAAAGGTATAGTTCTTGTTGCCGCCTCGGGAAATGCAGGCTCTACTCAGTGTGAGTGGCCTGCTGCGTTTAGTAATGTTATAGCGGTTGGCGCTCATGCTGAAGATCAAGCTTTGTATTCAGATTCAAATGGAGGCGTTGATGTAGTTGCACCAGGGGATGATGTCTATACGGTTTGTCCTGATAATTCAGCCTGGTTAGCTTCTGGTACATCATTAGCTGTCCCACATGTGTCAGGATTAATTGCTCTGCAGCTCCAATATGCGAGAGAAAATAATATTGAAGTTAACAATGGCTATCTCTGGGAAGTGATGAAGCATTCAGCGGTTGATTTAGGTGAAAACCCTGTATATCAGGGAAAAGGTAAAACATGGGCGGCAAGAACCGATGCAAACAACCCCAATATCGGCTCAATCGACCTTATTGCATCCAATTGGCCCACAGAGTTCGATTTTGAATTTTCCGACTATGCGTTTATAGATACCAACTACCCTGTCTACCACATCGGCTCCGATGTGAACCAAGCGATAATCCTTACAAATATCACCGATATACTCGGCAACTACCCTGAGACAATCGAAAACCTCAATGTTACCGCAACGCAAGGTTATTACGCAGATTCCAACGAGCCGAATCTGCCGGGCGATTCTATAAAAGTCTTCCCCACAATATCGCTCCTTCAACCCGGCGATGGAAATTCTATAACCCTGTCTTTGCTCTATACCATCCCGCCGCAGACCACGCCAAGCCTCAAGCAAACAAAACTCGAACTGGAATTTAACTTTGCTGGAAACAATAGAACTCTGAAAGTCTCTTATAATCAGCCAAACTCACTCTGGTATGCTGCAATACCCGGCGACTTCGACCTCAGCAATAACATCGACCTGATTGATTTCAGCACATTTGCCCAGCACTGGCAGCAGACTGATTGTAATGTGCCCGTCTTTTGCGGCAGAGCCGATGTCGACCAAAGCGGTGATGTTGACTGGCCCGACCTCTCCATCTTGGCTCAGAACTGGCTATCAGACCTTACGTACTAACCGATACAACCCGCAATACGCTTCACACAGTACACAATACTACCCCTTCAAAAATAAGGTATCGCGACCAGTAAATAACTTGCATAAATAGCTGCGACGAGCTATAATGTATGCAATACAAAAAAACCAGATTTAATTTGAGAATAGGAAGAGCATAATGGCCAAGCGCTCAAATAGTAAAAAAACCAAGGTGATCTGCAGCTTCTGCGGCCGGGCCGGAAGTCACGTTGATGCATTCATAGAGGGCCCAAACAACGTCTTTATCTGTCCGGAATGTGTCGAACTGTGCCACAACATCATCCAGCAAGACCGCAAACATCTCACCAGGCCGGCAATTGCACTCAAAGAAATTCCAAAGCCCAGAGAAATAAAAGAATATCTCGACCAATATGTAATCAGCCAGGAACACGCCAAAAAATATCTCTCTGTCGCCGTGCACAACCACTATAAACGGCTCCTGCACAGTGATAGTGACGACAGCGACGTTGAAATAGACAAATCCAACGTGCTCTTAATCGGCCCGACAGGTGTCGGCAAAACACTGCTCGCCCGAACCCTCGCCCGCAAATTGCAGGTCCCATTCGCAATATGTGATGCAACCACCGTTACCGAGGCCGGATATGTCGGCGAAGACGTCGAAAACTTCCTGCTGCGACTGCTGCAGAACGCCGACTACGACATAGAAGCTGCACAGCGAGGAATCGTCTATATTGATGAAATAGATAAGGTCGGCAAAACCACCCAAAACATTTCGATTACCCGTGACGTCTCCGGCGAAGGGGTCCAGCAGGCACTGTTAAAAATGCTCGAAGGAACTACTGCTAATATCCCGCCGCAAGGTGGAAGAAAGCACCCGGAACAATCCTACATACAAATTGACACCACGCAGATACTTTTTATATGCGGTGGTACTTTCATAGGCCTGGAAAATATTACCAAGAAGCGACTCGGCAAAAAAATGATCGGCTTCAATTCTGAACTGGCCGGCCGAACCAACGAAAAAACCGAGTACAGCGACATAATTCAGCAGGTCATACCCGAAGATATCATCGAGTATGGAATGATTCCCGAAATGGTGGGAAGACTTCCCGTAATTACTACCCTCTCAGCCCTCGATGAAAATGCACTTATAGACATACTGACCAAGCCGAAAAACGCGCTGCAAAAGCAGTATCAAAAATTCTTTGAGATGGAAAATGCCGAGCTTGAATTTACAGATGATGCCTTGCACGCACTCGCAAAGAAAGCTCTCGAGCGTAACACCGGTGCCAGGGCACTGCGCGCGATTGCTGAGGAGCTGATGGTGGATTTGATGTATCAGCTGCCCGAAGAGTCGAAGCCCGCAAAATACGTAATCACCCGCGACATTGTCGAAGGCAAGGCCGACCTGTTCACCGCAAGACAAAAAGCAAAAAAAGAATCAGCATAATTTCGTGATTCGTAGTTTAAGCCTCATAGCATCAGTTGCTGTGCTACAGGAAGGCAAGCAGATATATGCCGCATGAGGACCATTTTCCGGGAAGCCCGGCTGACTGGCTACGTTATGCCCGCAGCGACTTAGAGCTCGCTCGTGTGAGCCGACGCGATTTATTCCAGGCCAAACCCCTTGTCCCTTAAGACTGCTAACTGGACATCTGTCGCGCTGCTTTGAGCAATAGCTGCCAGCGCGTATTGGGCCTCAGAAAAACAAACATCCCTGTCAATACGCAAGGTAACAACCCTTCGGTCAGACGGCAAATTTCTTAAACCAAAATCTACCAATCGCACAATTTGTTCTGTTAAATCCGAGCCGCTTGATACCGGGATTTTTTCCGAGCCGACCGCAAATGCACTTCTTCCCGCACTTGTTTTCATGACCGTAATGGTGGTCACCGGGGCCCCAGCTTCAGAAGCCGTTGTGGCAAATTCGCAGCCGTCTGGAACGGCCACCGGAAAATTCTCAGCCTCGATGAACTGACAAACCACTAAAAAAAATATAATAAGCAAAAACACAATATCGATAAGCGGAGTCATATTAAACGAACCCAACTTCGTGGAACTGCGGAACTGGTTGGTACCTCTCAAAGGCATAAGTCTTTTCTCTCATCTTGTTTTCGCGAGCGCAGGGACTCGATCGAAGTCCTGACCGGCTTCGCCGGCAGCTCGCGAATCGGCTGTTTCGGTTCCTCCGCACGCCGGGCTTCAGCATGCTCTTGCTTTTTCACCCCGTTAGAAGTCTGCACCGAACGTGGGCTCTCCGACTTGCTGGCACTACTTCTAACGGGGTTCAGGCTGCTCCTTATCTCAGGCACAATATTCTCAGCTTCCACCACCGCATCGTTTACCAGCGTCTCGAGCCGGTTCTGAAACACCCCGTGTATGGCCAAAGCCGGTATCGCAATAAACAGGCCCCAGAAGGTTGTTACCAGTGCAACCGAAATCCCTCCAGCCAATTGCGCCGGCTGCGGCTGACCACCTGCCATCACAATGGCATTGAACAGCTTTATCATCCCGAAAACCGTACCGAACAGCCCTACCATCGGCGAAACATTGCCAATCAGATTAATCCATTCAATCCTGCGCAAAAGCCCTCCCACCTGCTCTTGCAACGATTCAGCAAGCACGCTTCGCATCCGGAACCAATCCCCCCTGCCCTGGCCGAGAGCCTTCACTGCTGCGACACTTACAAAATCATTTTGTTCGGATATTCGTGATTCCAATTGTCCCGGGCCGTACCGCCGTATTATGGCGACAATCCTGTCGCCTATGCCACCGGGTACAAGTTTTGTCCGGCGAATGGTAAGGCTGTGCTCGACTGCTAAATAAACCGCAATAAGTGACATCGGCAAAAGCACAAACCAGACAATGGGACCGCCGGCTATAACGAATTGCTCAAAGAATGTCTGCGTTCGATCTGCCACGGTTGCATCAGTTCCGAAGCTGCTGCGCATCGTAACAGCTATCACCGCTGACACACCAGCTAATGCAATCACCAAAAAAACAACCTTTAACAAAAAGCTCTTATGCATCCTTGTCTTTCGCATATCGTATGTCGTATTATGTCATTGCGAGTCCTTCGCTTCACTCGAGGATAAACTCCGCGAAGCAATCTCTATTTCTTTTTTCCTTTTGTGCTTCTTCGTAGCTATTTTTTTATTTTTCATCACCATCGCTGATAAGGACAAATTCCCCGCCGCTTTGTTTTGCTATCGCCTCCAGCATCTTACGGTCGCTGCTCTGCGGCCAAAATCCTATCGTATTGATTCTTGTGGTCGGCGCAAATCGCTTCAGCAGGTCCGCTACTTTCTGCGAAAATATCTGCGTACCCTCAGTTGTCAGTTCGAAGCCGTCGGTGAGAAAATATATAACCGAAGGGCTAACCCCTCGCCCATCACGAATTTGCACCGCCCGCTCCAACGCCGCCGGCGCGTTAGTTCGCCCGGCCGGCCGGATAGAATCGATAAAATCATACGCAGCGGACTTTGCCTTTTCTCCCGCTCGAAGCAATCGCCCACCGCCGGATTCAAACAGCTTGTCCCCGCCGAAAAAGATAATGTAAAAATACTGGTCCGCCTGCAGGCCCTCGATCGATTCCTTAAGCTTTCTCTGAACCCGGCCGAATACCCCCTGCATGCTGCCCGAACAATCTACAAGATAGCAAACTTTACGCTGGTCGGTGAAACTGCCGAAAAATTCGATCTTGTGCCGCAAAATCTTACTGCCCGGCAAAACATAAACACCTTCCGATACAGAAGGTTTTGCCAAATCCCCCAAACCCTGGTTACCCGGCTTTGCAGCCTCAAAAATTCGCTCCGCCGCCAGCTTGTGCGCAGCCGCATTCACCTTTCTTGCAAATTCACCTCTGGTTGGCTTTTTTATCTTTGGCTTAGGGATTATCGGAGTAGCTTCAATGAGCCTTTTTATCTGGCTTACTTTAGCCGTTGGGATTGGAACATCTCGTACTTGAGTTTTGGCCCATGCTTGTCGCTGGCAGGGAGAGAATTTAACAAACCCAAACACCGTCAGCACTATCAGATGCACAGCTATTGAGGCCATCCATGCCCAAAATGTCACGCTCCCCCCCTGCCCTCTTAGAAGTCCCTGTTGATAGCCGCACAGACACCCGAAACGCTTTACTTCTAACGGGCTTCCGCCGCTTGAAACCATCCTTTGGTTCATCAATACAGCCAAAAAACACTCCATTGTCTTTTAGGGCTCACATTTTGCCGGTCCCCAAATCAACCTGTGGCGAACCGCAATAAATCGAAAAATGGGCCCTTACTCTACTACTTCCACTTGCGAATATCTCGGCACTAATAAGTTATACACCAGCATCACATCACCATTGTGCAGGCGGATACACCCTCTTGAACTTCTGGTACCGATTGTTTCCGGCTCCTCGGTGCCGTGAATACCAAAGCCGCTCCTGTCTTTAGCGTTTCCCTCGATACCTTCCAGTGCCATCCACCGCGAGCCTAAAGCATAGCCCGGATCCCCGTAGTGAAGAAGTTTATGCGTAACAGGGTCAGACCAGGGCGGCTTTACCAGCTTACCGCCCTGCTTAACACGCCAAAGTCCTGTTGGTGTCTCCATGTCCGCCTGGCCCAGACCTACAGGAAAACTTCGAACGAAGGTACGCTGAAGATACAAATCCATCGTGAAAGTCGAACGATATATCCTGACATGGAACGGGCCGCGGATGACCTTTATCATCTCTCCCGCCTTCAGCAGCTCGGGACGGCTGATTTTATTAATCTCCTTAAGAATCTCCCACGGCACTTTATGCTGCTTACCGATCACCCTAAGCTGGTCACCCGTCTTGACTTCATAATTGTCACAAAACCTGTCCTGCGGAAAAACGTCCCTGCCAAACAGCCACCTACCGGCAAGCTCGGAAAGCTTCCGTTTAATAACGGCTCGCTGCACATTATTCATAGGCATTGACAATGTCTCATTAAGTCTGTCGCGCGCTTCCATAATCCTGACCGGTTTCCCATCGACCAGCGCCATAGCTTCGTCAATAAGCTCAGCCACTTTGGGGCTGGGTTCGGACGTGGGCTCAGGTATGATTTTTGACAACTTCGGTTCCAGGGCAGGTTTGGGTTCCGGCTTCCGTGCCACAACCGGCGACAGATTTGTTTCATTCTTCACATCGATATTCATTAAAGTCGCAGAAGCTTCGTCTTCGTTTCTCTCGAAAGGATAACCATAAATAAAAGCAATCGCCCCGGCGATAATAAGCAAACCTGAAATACTATATACCCATCTTGGGGTCTGGCCTTTTTGCCGACCATATAATTTGGAAGGATAACGAGCCATCTTATTCTCCCGGTTCCCGATGTTGTCTATCGGGATTAAAATATATTATTTCCTTGTCCGTCACTAAAAAATCTACTGGCTCATCACGCTCTCTAACCGGTATCGAGTCAACCAACTGCTCTGCGAAGGCAAAACCACATCTTGGCGCATCAAGCTGCTCGTTAGCGAAAAACCTGTCGTAAAAGGAGCTGCCCCGCCCAAGACGATTGCCCTTCCTATCGAACCCTAACGCCGGAGCTACCACCAAATCAATCTCCTCAATCGGCATCGGCACCCCCGTTATTGGATTTCGAAGGCCTGCAACTTCGGTCGAAAAGCCGGTCTCCAGCGAGTTTATCTGTACCGGTATCATATGCCTTTGCTGCCACGAAATCTTTGGCACCACCACCGTCTTACCGAACTGCCAGGAATAAAGGATTACCTCCGAAGTATCCACCTCGTGCGGCATCGATAGATACATCATAACCATTGATGCCCTTTGAAATTGCGGCGTCGAAATCAAGTTCCGGCATGCTTTTTGGCTTTTTTCGCCCCTCTCCTCCTCGCTCATCTCAAGCAGGCTCTTCTGCAACCTCACACGCAACCGCTCTTTGTCCATTTAGTTATCCTTCTTTTCAGTGCTCTTCCTGACAGGTTTGCTATTTTGTATCAACGTTTGCAGCTTTTGTAAATAACGCTTAATATTTTTTTCGTGACCAATTTCTTTTGGCATGTAATATTTCTTCTTCACCTTCCCTGGCAGGTATTCCTGCACCACAAAACCATCCTTAAAACTGTGTGGATACTTGTAATCAGCACCGAAACCGGCCTTTTTCGCAGCCGGGTAATGGCTGTCTTTTAGATGTTTTGGCACCGGCTTAGTTGGCTCACGTTTCACCTCCGCCATCGCCTTCCAAATCGCCGACGCCGCAGCATTTGACTTGGGTGCGCAAGCCACATATATAGCCGCCTGTGCCAGCGCCAGTTGTGCTTCCGGCAGCCCCACAAACTCCGATATCTGAACCGCAGCAGCAGCCAGAACCGTCGCCATTGGGTCGGCATTTCCCACGTCTTCTGCCGCACAAACCGCAATCCGCCGGGCAATAAAACGCGTATCCTCACCCCCTGCTATCATCCGGGCAAGCCAATAAACGGTAGCGTCGGGGTCGCTGCCCCGCATGCTCTTCTGCAAAGCGCTCGCCAAATCGTAGTGTGTATCGCCCGTGCCGTTGTAAACGATCGCCTTTTCTTGTATCGACTCTTTTGCAAGTTCCAGATTAAATTTAATTTTTCTCGCGCCCTGCCGCCCAGCTGTCGACAATACGCCCACCTCTAAGGCTGTCAGTGCCCTGCGGGCATCACCATCGCTCATAACAGCCAGAAATCTCAGCGCCTTCTCATCCGCCTGGATGTCAATTCTACCCAGCCCTCGCTCGGCATCGGCAATAGCGGTCTTCAGAAGCTGTAAAATATCCTCTTCGCTGAGCAGCTCAAAACGAAACACAGTGCTGCGGGAAATCAAAGGCGAATTTACCGAGAAAAACGGATTTTCCGTAGTAGCACCTATCAGGATTAAAACCCCAGATTCGACATCATCCAGCAAAACATCCTGCTGAGCACGGTTGAAACGGTGGATTTCATTGATAAAAAGTACGGTTCGCCCCCCGCTGGCGGCCAGCCTGTCTCTGGCACCTGCGATAATCTGGCGAATGTCTTTCACGCTGGCCGACGGCGCACTGAGATAGTAGAACTTGGCCTTCGTGTAATTCGCAATTACTCTCGCCAGAGACGTCTTGCCCACCCCGGGCGGGCCGTAGAATATCAGGCTGCTGAGTCTGTCGGCCTCCAGCATCCTTGTCAGCAGTTTATCCGGACCAAGAAAGTGTCTTTGCCCGAGAAACTCATCGAGTTTCCTCGGCCTCATCCGGACCGCCAGCGGCGCCGCAGAGTCTATATTTGCCTCTTCAGACCGGCTAAACAGGCTTTTACTGCCCTTCTCATCACACATTGACCATATTATATGCAAAATACGCAAAACTGTCGAAACTTATTTCCAGAGGCCTCTATACTCACTCTTTCGACCCGTTTTCCCCCACACAGCCCCTGCAAAAAAAAATCCAAAAAAAACTTTTTTTTATTTGATTTGCCGCTATATACCGATAAACTTCTTAAGAAGCTGGTAGGTCATTTAATCTTGTACCAGATAGAAGTTTTCGTATAGCATAGGAAGTTTAAGTAAAGGTTTTTTAAGGAGATGAGTATGAAGAAAAAGGCAATTTTACTAACTGTTGTAATCTTGTTGAGCGTAGGCGCTCTGGCTCAGGCCCAGGAACGTAAGTTGAGTGGAACTGTCGATGTAACATATCTGAGCAAGTACATCTGGCGAGGTTTCGACCTTTACGATGATGACCACAGCGCAATTCAACCCAGTATCGACATTGATTTCTATGATACCGGGTTTGGCATGAGTGTTTTGATGTCAAGGGCCAATCAAAGCGGTTTCGAAAATGCCGAGTGGTGGATTTACACATTGTACTACAAAAATACTGCATTTGAAGATGAAACCTACGCCACGGACTACAAAGTTGGCTGGGGCTATTACAACTTCCCGGATAGTTCACATAAAGTCGGAGATTTGCAGGAATTTTTCGCATCTCTTTCCTGGCCAAAGCTCTGCCCCTTCGGCGTCGTTCCCAGCTACACCGCCATTTATATGTGGCCGGCCAAAAGCGATTCGCTCATAAATCAAGTCGTTGACGTTAGTGGCTGGATACATATCTTCGGACTTGGCTATGACCTGACCGTCCCCGAGCTGATACCTGAAATACCCGAGCAGGTCCTGCATCTCTCCGCAGACCTTGTCTACAATGACGGTGTTTTGGGCGTAGACCACGACTGGTCACACTTTGTCTTTGGTATCTCAACAGACATCGACCTCGGCAACAACCTTGCCTTCTGTCCTGGACTTTATTACCAGGCATCGATGGAAGATTCGGTCAATGATGATGATGAAACCTGGGTCAGCTTGAGTCTAAAGTACAAATTCTAAAACTATCAGTTAGTTTCTATGTCAACAGAAAAGGCCGGTTATGGAAAACCGGTCTTTTCTGTTTGTTTATTACTGCAGCGTATCAAACAAACCAGCCCTAAATCGCTCGCTGCCCGATAAACTTAGCTGTCTCAATCAGCGCATCTTTAGCCTCGCCTTTTTTCAAGTCGGTCAATGCATCCATCGCTTTTGTTACGAATTCCTGCGCCCGGCTGTGTGCATATTCCAAACTACCGAAACGCCCTAACATCTCTGCCAGGCTCTCCTTCTCGCATCTCGCATCACGCTCCGGATACGCCTCACGATTCACCCCGTTAGAAACTTCCCCTTTTTGCCCCGTTAGAAGTTGGCGATTCACTTCTAACGGCGTTTGTATCATATTATTCCTCGTTATAGAATTTGGGTTCCCGCCAAGCGCCGTCCCCCTAACGGGGCTCACCAGATACGAATTTATCACCGCACTTTTTTCTCTCTCGTCCAATGCTCTTAGCAAATGTATCACAGCTAAAGTCAGCTTGTTTTTATCAATATCGCTGCCGAGCGTTTTGCCCGTTTTGCTTTCATCGCCGATTATATCCAGTAAATCATCGGTAATTTGAAACGCAATGCCGGCATTCAGACCGAAACAGGCCAGCGACCGAGCTTGCGTCTCGCCTGCCCCCGCCAAAAGTCCGCCAAGCAAACAGCAGCTACTAAAAAGAGCTGCACTTTTTTCGGTGATTATGTCGATATATTCCGATTCGCTCAACTGCCAATTCTGCCTCTCAGTTACCTGTCTCAATTCACCTTCGCAGACTCGAACTGCCGTGCCGGCAATTATATTAGTGATTTCCGGGCCCAAATCGGCGCATATCCTGAAAGCCTTGCCTAATAAGAAATCGCCTAACAGCACAGCGGATTCGTTACCCCAAAGACTATTTACTGTAGGCAGACCTCTTCGTTTTTGCCCCCCATCTATAACATCATCGTGCAACAGCGTGGCATTGTGAATCAGCTCAACAATCGCTGCAATACGGATAGCATCATATTGCGTATTCCGTAGATTGTCACTCACCGCCGAGTCCCCGGATGTCGCAGAGTCTTTTAATTCTAATTTTTTCTCTGCATTCTCAGCGTTCTCCGCGGTTAATGCCTTTCCGCACGACCCATCCCTGTCCTCGAGCGAAGCGAAGGGACGCACGACGCGATACGACAATAAAACAAGGCCAGGCCTAATCATCTTGCCGCTGTGGATATTTGCACATCTGAGCAATCGGCTAACCGGCTCACGGGCTTCGGCCAATTGCTCATCAATCAATCTTTTCACCTGGCCCAATTCGTCATCGATGAGCCTGAAAGAAGGGACCGCACTCTGCGGCAGACCACCGGATGCGCTCGCCCTCGAGCGCAGCGAAAAGTCGCTATGTGATGGTAACTGCATATCAGTCTTGAACTTTGGACTTTGAGTTTTGAGTTACAACTAAAAACTCAACACTCATGACTTCTTTCCGTGAGCGTATTGGAAGAACTTTTTCCTCAGAAGACGCGTAATAGGCCCGGGCTTGCCGTCACCGACGACCCTGCCGTCAATATCGACGATACCAATGACCTCCGCAGCCGTTCCGGTCAGGAAAAATTCATCGCAATTATATAAATCAAATCGCGTAAGATTTTTTTCAACCACCTCAAGCTTTTCTTCCCTCGCCAGTTTAATAACTATACCTCGCGTTATCCCTTCCAGCGCTCCAGCTTCAACCGGTGGTGTACAAATCACGCCGTTTTTCACAATAAAAACATTGTCGGCCGTCGCTTCGGCAACATATCCTTCGTGGTTATACATAATTGCTTCAGGCACGTCGTTGTCCAGTGCTTCAATCTTGGCCAGAATGCTATTGAGATAATTCAAGCTCTTGACTTGAGGCGGAATCGCCAGCGGATGATTGCGAACCGTCGTTGCACTGACCACCTTCATCCCTTTTTCGTAAAGCTCCTCCGGATAAAGCTGAATGTTATCGGCTATGATAAACAATTTGCCATCCTCACAGATGAAGGGATTCAGTCCCAAAGTCCCCACCCCGCGCGTTACCACCAATCGGATATAGCCGTCAATAACGCCGTTAGCTTCGGTGGTTTTTTCAACTGCCCTGATAAGTTTGTCTTTACTCATCGGCATCAAAAGGCGGATCGCCTTCGCCGATTCATAAAGCCTCTTTATATGCGCTTCCAGCTCAAATACCCTACGGTTGTAGACACGAATACCCTCAAAAACCCCGTCGCCGTAAAGAAGACCGTGGTCAAAAACAGTTATCTTAGCATCCGCCTCGTCAACAAGTTTGTTATCAAGCCAAACTTTCAGTGCCATAATTTCATATCTCGTATTGCGTCGTGCGTATTTGCCTTATCGCGATACGTATCACGCTTGGCTTCCCGCCTTGCGGGGTCCTTTCACGCTCGACGAATTTTACCATCAGCCAACGTTACTATCCGCCCGGCCCTTTGTGCAACTCTCTCGTCGTGGCTCACCATCACAATCGTCTGGCCGGCCCGATTCAATTCTTCAAAGACCTTTAAGATACCATTTCCTGTCGCAGAGTCAAGATTTCCTGTCGGCTCATCAGCCAAAAGCACGCTCGGCTCATTCATCAACGCCCTGCCTATGGCAACCCGTTGCCTCTCTCCGCCCGATAACTGATACGGCTTATGATTGGCCCTTTCGCCTAAACCAAGCTGCCCAAGCAGCTCTCTGGCCCGATTCTTCGCCCATCCGCGGCACGCAAACCAGCCGAATATTCCTTTTGAAACCATCGTAGGCAGAAAAACATTTTCCAGCACATTTAATTCGTCCAATAAATGATAAAACTGAAAAACAAAGCCGACCGTCTTGTTGCGGAACCTATTCAACTCGCCGCTGCTATATCGGCTCAAATCCCGCCCCGCAAACGCCACAACGCCCTTATCCGGCCTATCTAACGCACCTAATATATGCAGCAGCGTACTTTTACCGCTGCCGGAGGTCCCTACTATTGCAACAAACTCACCTTTCTCTACCCCAAAATCCACCCCTTTGAGCACCTCAACCGCTGTCGCGCCCATCCGATAGGATTTATAAATCGACTCGGCTTTTAATATAAAATCGTTCTTACTCATACAATCGCTAATCAATAATGCTCTCGTTGCAAAACCTGCTCAATAATCAATAGTCAATAGTCAATAGTCAATAATCAATTATAACTGGCTCACCTGCAATGTCTCTACCGGCTTTTGCTTTGCAGCCTGCCGGCACGGCAACAGCGCACCAGCCAAACACGCAGCTATCGCCGAAAGGATTATTACCCCCAGAACTTTATAATCGATAGTATTCGGAATTTCATCTATAGCAAAAATCGTTCTGTCCCACAGCGGTTGATAATCAAACTTATCATAAAGCCACCCTTCTATCTCATTTATATGCACCAGGAACCGCCATCCCCCCACCGTCCCTATTGCAGAACCTAAAAGTCCGACAAAAAAAGAAAAACCCAAAAATAACAGCAAAACATTTGTATTCGAAACACCTATGCTTTTCAAGATACCTATGTCTTTACTTTTATGGCTGATAATCATATAAGAGACGACAAAGACAATGAAGACAGTTGTAATCCCCACAAGAGCAAACATCGCAGTCATCATCGTTTGTTCCTTTTCCATTGCTGCAATGAATGCACGTCGGTATCCTTTCCAGCTTTGCACGGTCACCTTCTCTAACAAATCTGCATACATTTGATCGGCTTTTTCTTGCCTGAAACTCCGCCACAGCGAAGCGACTCTTTCACAACCTGCCTCAAGTTTCACATCCGGCTTGAACTTTATATGGATAGCGCTCGCTCTCTTGATGGGGCCATCCATTCCACACAGCATTTGAGCTTCCTCAAACGGCAAATAAATCATTGAGCTGTCCACTCTGGCCAATCCACTGTGCGAATAGTCACTATAGTAGAAGCTTCTTGTGTTAACCAGCCCCAAGCCTGCTTTAGCCAGGGCGCCTTTTGCGGTCAGAGGAACACAACTTACAGAAACAGATGTTTCATCAAGACGGCTGCTGTAAGAATACCTGCCCTTCGAATTACGCTCCGGCGCCAGTGTACTGCCTAACCTATGACCGACGTCAATTCCTAACACACAACCCATAAGATTCGGCTCATAGACCGGCTCAAATGCCTTCGATACATCATCTCTATGATGATACAGCGTTTTGCCGAAACCAGTGGCCTTACTGTGCCTGACCGGCTCAATGCCCATAATCTCCAGACCGAGGCTCTGCTCTGTCCAGCTCGGACTGACCAGGGCGTAGCTTTTAATCACAGGCGAGGTAGCTTCAACAAATTCTTCTCTGTCCAGTATCTTCATAAAATCATAGTACACAAAGCCCACCTGCGATTCGGTGCCGACAACGCAGTCACCCGCAAACCGATGATTTTTCTGCTTCAAATCACTCACCAGCCCCGTCAGCACCGTCATCACTACGACAACAATAAAGACGCAAAGTGCCACTGCCAGCACCGCAAAATACGCTATCCGGCGCTTCAACAAATACCTGGTTGCAAGAATAATCTTGTACATTTGAATTAGTGTATTTTATTGTCAATCCTGCGCAAGCAGGAATCTATGCCCTATCCATTATCCGTTTATTCGTATCGCAGGATTTCCACCGGTTTTGTTCTTGCTGCGACAATTGCCGGTATCAACGTTCCAACAACCGCGGCTGCAATTGCTATCAATACAATAGCCAGAGCCCAGGCCCAATTAACCTCACTGGGTATCTTACTAAACATATACACACTGCTCTTCCAGAGCTTCAACCCAAAGATTATCCTTATACACTCCTCAATCGTGTTTATATTTTTCGTAACAACGTATCCCAACAAGGCCCCGAAAATTGAGCCGACAATTCCAACACAAAATCCGAACGCAACAAAAATGCAGCAGACCGAACCACTTGCCGCCCCGCAGCTTTTTATTATTGCAATGTCCCTCTGCTTGAGTCTCACTATCATATAAAATATGCAGATTATCAGCAGAACCACACTGCAATCTACAACACCAAATATAAATAACAAAATCCGCATCTGTTTTCGCAGCTCGGCAACATACTGGCTTTGCATCTCTTTGGCTGTTTTGATAGAGGTTTCTCTTATAAGATACGAACCCCAACCAAGCTGCTCAGCGGCGAATACCCGCCATACCCCCCGAATCTGTGCCTTTGCCACATCCGCTTCTACATCACCGGCAAGTTTAATTTGAATTTGGTCGGCAATTTGGCCCTCTTCATCCGGGTATAACTTTTTTTGCATTTCTTCGATGCCAAGATACACAAAACTCTTGTCAAGTTCATACACTCCCGTGAAAACAATATCTGCAATTGCAAACTTTATGATCTTTCTTCTAACTTCTGCTCCTGTGCCCTTATGCTCTTGTGCTCTTGACACCGCCCCTGTAGTAAGAACGACCTGACGGCCTATCATCTTCTCAACTGCAGCAAAATCATACTCATCTGTTTTCTCATCCGGCTCCGCCACCACCCCAATGCCCACAAATCCTCCGACCCTGTCCGGAAAACCGGGAACCTCAAAAGAGGGTTCTCCAGAAGATTTGCTCTGTCTAATTAGAGATTGCTTAAAACCCGTTACCCTCGCTCGTCGTCCCGCCTCAATCCCCCAGATGCTCACTGCACGCACATCACCTTTGCCCAAATGTAACAGCCCTTGGGCCGACAACGTCGCCGTTGCCGCTTCTACTGCAGATGTTTGTTCCAGGCGTTCGATAAAAAGCCCGTATTTTGCAAATTTAATCGGCGCCGTAAGAACGACATCACCTATTGTCTCGACTGCGCTTTGCTCGAACGCATCGATAAAACCGGTGAACAGGCTGGCAACAACTACCAATAGCGCCACAGCCAGACCAACTGCAGCAATGCTCAAAAATACGATTCTTTTCTTACGCAGGTACCGCAGCCACAAAAACAATTTCAACATTGTATTAAGTCGTTAGGATTTAATATTTAGCCCCACGTTTTACGTGGGGTTTAGTTTCTCTGCGGTTAGTCCTTTACAGGTCTTAGAAGTGGAAACAGCACTACGTCACGAATACTTGTAGCGCCGGTCAAGACCATTACCAACCTGTCGATTCCGATACCCAGCCCCCCTGCAGGCGGCATACCGTATTTCAACGCCGTTATAAAATCTTCGTCCATCGTTGCCATCGACTCCTCCTGGCCGCGAAGCTGGATTTGGAAGTTCTCCTCCTGGACCGCCGGGTCATTTAGCTCCGTATACGCATTGGCCAGCTCCATCCCCGCTATATACAGCTCAAACCGCTCAGCGTATTTCGGGTCGTCCTTCTTGCGTCTGGTCAAAGGACACAGTGACGCCGGATAATCCATCACAAAAGTCGGGGCAACGAGATTGTCCTCAACGGTAGCCTTGAAAACCTCATTGATAACCACCGCATCGTCCATATCCCCTTCATCCAATCCAAGTCCGGCTGCTCTCATCCTCACAGCTTCTACATCTTCAATATCGCAGCCGCTGTATTCTTTCAGCAGCTCAGCATATCGCACCCGACGCCATGGCCGACTATAATCGATCCTCACGTCACCGAATTGAACCTCCCGCTGTTTCTCGTGAAACAAGGTGCGGCAGCAGTATTTTTCCACTAACAAACAAATAATCTCCTCGGTCAAATCCATCATCACGTTGTAATCAGCGTAGGCCTGATACAATTCCAGCATCGTAAACTCCGGATTGTGTTGTCTGCTCAACCCTTCGTTGCGGAAATTGCGGTTTATCTCAAAGACTTTTTCCATCCCCCCGACCAGAAGTCTTTTCAGAAACAGCTCCGGCGCAATTCGCAAAAACAAATCCAAATCCAGCTTGTTTGCATACGTCACAAATGGCTTTGCCGCAGCCCCCCCGGCTTTCTGCTGCATCATCGGCGTCTCAACTTCCAGAAAACCACGACCCTGCAGAAATTCGCGAATCGTAGCGATGATGGCACTGCGATTCTTAAACCGCTCCATCACTTCAGGATTCGCCCACAAATCCACATACCTCTGCCTGTACCGAAGGTCAATATCTGACAGACCGTGAAATTTCTCCGGCGGCTGGCACAGACATTTGCTCAGAAGACAAAGGTTATCGGCCCATATAGTAATCTCACCCGTCTTGGTCTTACCCAATTGGCCAGCCGCACCGATTATATCACCAAGCTCAAGCAACTTGGCAAGCGGCCATCCCGACGCGCCGGGACCAAGCAGCTTTTTGCTCAAACCCACCTGGATAGTCCCGCTCCAGTCCCGCAGAGTAATAAAAATCAGCTTCCCGATATCCCTCAGCAGCACAATCCTGCCGGCACATTTGGCCTTGCCCGGCTCGCCATCGACAATATTCCCCTTCTCAGCACTGCGCAAACAGGGCCTGTGCTTGATGTCCTCTGCCAACTCAGCCCCATCGTATCTACCCCCATAAGGCTCGATTCCCAATTCCTTAATCCGGCTCAGCTTCTCCTGCCTTTGTCGCTCAAACTTGTCCTGAGCGTAGCCGAAGGATCGGCCCTGCCGTTCGGAGCGAAGAGAGCCTTCAGCCCTGAGCGGAGTCGAAGGGGAAGAATCTCTTCCTGTATCTTCTGTGTTTGTCAAATCCACACTCTCCCTAAGCCGACACCTTTTGCCAATCACCAATTACCAATCACCAATCACCAATTACCAAACCAGAGAGCCGGCTTGAATCAATTTGCTCTTAATAACTAACATGCCAACCGCCAACTGCGGGTCAGCCGCAAGGGTCTCTTTGACCGTATGTTTTTTCAGCGCTGCACTGCTCTTGTCACGGCCGGCCTGAACCAGCACGCTGTTATCCCCCTGCACCTCGCCCATTTTTGTAACTTCATCGTTTCTCAATTTGACTTCGATATCTGGCCCGACGCCCCAATCCTTTCTGCCCTCTTTTTTCATTGCGTCCTGGCTTTCAACCCTCTGGCCCGAGGGTAAATGATAATATGCCATCGTATATTTTAGCTGCGCACCTCCGCCCGGATGATGTGTTATCCCCTGCACGCTGCCTTTGCCGTGCGTCCTTTCGCCAACCAGAATCGCCCGCTTATGTCGCTCGTCTGCCAATGCCCCCGCCACTATCTCCGAAGCACTCGCCGAGTACGAATTTATCAGTATAACGAGAGGGTAATTCAGATGCGTTTTTTTCTTGTGCGCCGATATATAAGTCCACAGTCCGCGAGGACGCGTGCTCACTATCAATCCTTCTTCGATGAACTTGTCCGTTACCGCAACAGCGCTATCTAAAAGTCCACCGGTATTGAATCGCAAATCCAAAATCAATCCTCTCAGCCCCTCTGCCCCAAGCTCCGTAAGCACTTTTTCTAAGGCCGAAGCGGTCCCCCCCGAAAAGCTGGTAATCCGCACATAACCGATTTTGTCCTCCTCATCAATCATATACAGCCGTTTGCCCGCTGCCGTCCTCTGCCAGCCGCGGATTGTCGGAACAATTATCCTGGCTCTGGTTATGGTTATATCCCTCGTTTCCTCCTCGCCGGGTCTTCTTATCGCCAATGTCACCTTGGTACCTGCAGGACCCGTTATCGTCCGAACCGCACAGGTAAGGGACATATCTTTCGTTTCAACCCCATCCACCATCTCTATAACATCACCTGCATCGAGACCGGAGTTGTACGCCGGCGTATCAGGCAGAAGACTCGCTACCGTCAATAGCCCCTTTTGTTTCGAAATCTGTATACCGATACCCGTAAATTGATTGGTCATCATCTTTTCAAATTCCTGCACCTGCCTCGGCCAAACCATGACCGTATAACGGTCAAGTGCAGACAATGCAGCTTCTGCGAACTGTGCAATCAATACCCGCTGCGGTAATTGAGCAGTTACTGTGTTCAATGCCAGGACCTTTTCAAAAACATCTATAAACTTATCCTTATCCACACCCGTCGGTGACTGCTTAACTTCATCTAAAAGCGCCGCCAGACCCACCGACCAGGCCGAAAGCTCTTCGCTACCAGGAGGCGAAAAGGGCTCTTCGGAACTCTCTCCCGCCGAGACCTCGCTCAAGCTCCTCTGTATGTCTGAAAATGATAACGCCATCACCTCACCTAACAGCTCGCATCGCTGGATAGCTTTCGTCGTCATTTGCCGATAATCGATAATGCTGACGTAATAACGTTTCAGGGAATCAATCGCACGAACAAACATCTCTTTCTTCACGCCTGCATAACGCTCCGAGCGGCTCTCACATGGGCTGTCCTGAAAAGACGCCACGATACCGGCCTTATCCACAAGCTGCTCGGCGTAGTCCGAATACGCCTCGTTGTCTGGGTCAATCCGCTCGGCCAGCCACCAGTAGCAAGTTGTATATGCATCAAGCCATTTGCCTTTTGACTCGAATTCAGCAGCCCTCTCTATTGCTCTTTGAAAAACCTGCTTTACAAACGAGTCGGAAAGAAGCTGCTCTTTTTGCGCCTCATCCGCAAACTCGCGCACCTTGGCAATAACCCCAAGCACCTTCAGAATATCATTAACATCGTTTACGTCATTGCTGTCCGTCGTCCCCGCTCGAAACTTTTCCAGCTCAGCTATCTGCTCTTTGTACGCGGCTTCCCGGGCCGACTGACGTCGTTGACTTATATCCTTGTACTCCTGGATAATCTTCGCTAACCGACCAAGCCGTGAACTTTCGATTATCACTTGGTCGGCTGCGTCGAACCTGCCCTGGTAAATCAGCCCACAAGCGGCGTCGACAACTCCAGTTTCTGCTGATTGCAATTTTGGAACTTCAACAACGTTGGATTCTGTTGACCCCGTTAGAAGTAAGTAGGTCCCCAAAGGGTCTTCACTGCGTCTGGGGTCCCGGTCGCCAAGCGTGGCCGAAGCATCTTCGACCACAACTTCTAACGGGGTTGATTCGCCTTTGGGAACTTCAACAGAGGCTGGCCGAGCCGCAAAAACGCAGGCGAGCACACATAAAAGAGAGCTAAAAAGTAAAAAATAGAAAGTAAAATTTTCTTTTTTCTGTCTCATATCTCACATTTCACATCTCGTATCTCGATTCTCGCTTCTTGATATCGAGTATCGAGCATCGAGTATCGAGTATCGAGTATCGAGCATCGAGTATCGAGCATCGAGTATCGAGCATCGAGCTTACATGCACTCAGCTGCTTTCCCGGCACAACCTACAACGTGCAGCTTATGTCTAACCATCTCTCTAATCGCTTCTCTACCCGGGCCCAGGTATTTACGTGGGTCAAACTCACCGGGTATCTCGGCAAAGACCTGCCTGATTTTAGCCGTCAGTGCCAGCCGCAAATCCGTATCGATATTGACCTTGCAGATGCCCAGTTTTGCCGCCTTGCTGACTGACTCTTCCGGAACACCCATTGCGTTCGGCATATCGCCGCCATATTTGTTAATAAGATCCACAAACTCCCGCAGCACGCTGCTTGAGCCATGCATAACCAGCGGAAATCCAGGCAGTCTGTCCCCTATCTCTTGTATCACATCGAATGCCAGCTTGGGCTCAGATTTGAACTTGTAGGCACCATGGCTCGTCCCGCAAGCCACCGCTAATGAATCACAGCCGCTTTTTTCAACAAACTCTACCACCTGATTCGGGTCAGCCACGTGCTTGCTCACATCTTCGACCCCAACCACATCCTCTTCAATTCCGCCTAACTGGCCCAGCTCAGCCTCAACAACAACGTCCCTGGGGTGTGCATACTCAACCACCTGCTTCGTGACTTTAATGTTTTCTTCAAATGGTTGTTTTGAAGCATCTATCATCACCGATGTAAAGCCGGCGTCCACGAATTGTTTGCACGTCTCAAAATTATCACCGTGGTCCAGGTTGATTGCGACGGGAATATCCGGATTTTCCTCAACCACCACATCAATGATGGCCCTCAAATAGCTAAGACTCGCATACTTACGTCCGCCTCGCGATACCTGAAGAATAAGCGGGGCCTTCTCTTCAGCTACAGCATCAATAATTCCCTGCGTAATCTCCATATTGTTCACGTTAAACGCACCAACTGCATAGCCATTCTTGTAGGCCATCTCGAACATCTTTTTCGTATTAACCAACGCCATACTACTCTCCTTTATCAATCTACTATTTTCTATTTACTATTTATTATTTCGTATTTACTATGTCTGCTGATTGCTGTTTTGACTTTTGCTTTCTCTTCCTCTTTTTTTTCAATAGTCAATAATCAATAATAAATAATCAATTATTAATAGCGTATCGGACCGCCCTGGCCCATATATCTACTCGGCCCAATCCCCAGCTCCGGCACACCCTCAGGCCAGACACTAAACATAATTGCCCGTTGGTCCATCGACTCATCTACTCTAAACGTAATACCGTAAAACAGCCGGTGATACCGCCTTATAATCGTTATTTCGCTTCGTATATTCGCACCGTAGTCAAAATCATACTGCTGAGAAAAAACAACCGTATACCGCGGGTCAAGCACGTAGCTGGCCGCAAAAGTAAACGCATTCGAGCCCTCTTCGCCGTAGTCATTATCAATCCGCTTCAAATATCTGCTGCCTATATAATAACTCAAATTCGGCCAACGCAAACGCGAAAAACCAACATTTAATTGCTGAACCACACCGCTTTGCATATCAAAATTCATATCACTCAATACCGCGGTGGTATCGCTCACACGCCAGATATAGTCGGCGCCGAAGTAATTGCGCCTCGGCCCAAATATACCACTGCTGCGTCTGTCTTGCGGTGGCAGTACCGTCTGCCCAAATCTCCTGCTGAATCTATTAACCAGCGGAATAAACGGCTTGTTCCAGATGAACCGATCCGCTCCCGCCGAGCTGTCACCCGAGTTGTCCACCCACGTAACGTCCATATCAAGCCGCATCCAATCGGTGGTCCGCTGCTTATCAGCAGGCCCACGCTTCGTTTGCAGCCGCTGAGATATACCTACGTTCAAAATATCACGTTGCTCGGCAACCGAGTCGCTCTCACTATAACCCACAACCGTCAAACGCGGCTCTACAATATGCCGCAAGCCCTTCAAATCCCAGAGTCGAGAGTCGACATCAGGATAAACCTTCCACATTGGCAGCGGGAAAACACGAGCACCCGCTTCACCAATCCAGACCGTATCTTCTCTCCCCGCTGCCCCACCATCAATATCCGTCCAGAACCCACTGCCGTCCTCATAGGCAACCGTTCCCGCCACGAATGGCACAACCTTCGCGAAGCCCCACCTCATCGGCATATCGAGCTCAGCACGCTCCGACATAAACGTAAAGAACTTCTCCGACACCGGCAATGTGCTGTCCGAAGCCAAACGCTGACGGAATCGGCTGACCTGACTGTCGCTGTACAATGTCAATTTATCGTCAAAAAGAGACTCACCTGTCCAATGAAATTCTGCACTCGGCAATTCTTCCAGCTTATTGCGAAAATCGTTTATCCTCGCCTTGCCCAAAAAGGCAAGACCCCAGTTATCCTCAATACGCTTCAAATGAACTAACGTCTCCTGCTCCTTGCCGACATTAAACTCACTGCGATAATACCCTTCTATGAAATGCTCATCCGAGGCGTAACTGACCTCACTGGTAAGCTGCCAGTTGTGAGGCAGAAAATGCCGGTGCTGCCAGCGAAACCGGCCGCGAAGCTCACGTGGCGGCTCAAGGTCTCTTCGGGTGCGGTGCCTGCCAAGCCGGTCTTTGCCGCTGTCGCGGATAACATAACCTAAAAGTCTGCCGAAATAATCCTCTCTTGCATAATCAATCTCTACCCCGCTGCCCACGCCACGCCTGCCGTAATAGTCCAGGGCAAAAGTGCTGTCCGTCCCCTCCGGTTCCCGCAATCCTAACAGCCGTGACAGGTACCATCGTGTCTCAACCGATGCGCCCCAGATGCTATCATAACCGACGCGAGCGCTTTTGAGCGGAGTATCAGGCCTTTGCAGGTTACTACGAACAAATGGCCAGTAGAAAATCGTTCTATCCCCCACCTTAAAACGCACATCATGCATCAGTGCATCATAACTGCTATCGGAGACCTTCCCTTCCCGCTCATCAACGCTGGTCGTATCGGTGATAGTCACATTCGATGCGTTAAGTGAAATCTGTGGCAGATAAAATTCACTGCTCGTCAAAGTCATTTCCTCAGCGGCAAATTGGTTTTCTGCTGTCTGCCGCAGCTCCGCCGCCCTGACATAAATCGGAATCCCCCGGGACACATCGAAGCTCCTCATCACCGCGTTTATCGCAAGCGCCTTCTTCTCTTCGAAATCGTAGTAAATCTCATCAGCCCGAATCGTCCGCTGCCCGGAGGTATACACAACGTCCCCCGACAAATAAATCGCCTTCACATTTTCGCCAATCGCCCCTCCTGACTCGGCTTCCGGGCCGCGGGGCACCGGCCCCTCGGCATACCATATGACCGCGTTATCAGCCTGCAATTCCAGCAAACCACCCTTCTCATCCTGCTTTTGAGATAGATAGAACCTGCCCATTATCGTCACGATATCTTCGGCCTCCGCCGTCTGAGTCGACTCCAACCCCAGCGCAGCTTCGCCCGCGGGCGCTATACTAACCGGATACCTGAAACGCAGCTCCTTCTCCGGCTTAGCAGCAACGACTTCTTCAGGCGGTCTTTTCACCCGTTTTATCTCTGCCGGCAATTCAGGCACCGGCACCACCGGCTCCAGCTCCAACTTTAGCTCAATGGGCTCGACCGCAGCAAGCGCCTCTGTGTAAAGCTCTAATCCGCGAGGGTCGCCGGTCTCTCTTTTCTCCGCCGTCACAAATACCTCACCGCTTACATCAAACCGAACCACCATCGACCGGCCCTTCTTGACCACCGTCTCGCTCAAAACAGTGGTCTTGGCCCCTTTGCCTTTTTTAACCGATATATTACCCTGCAAATATACCCTCGCTTTATAATCAATGCGAAGCCCGCCGCGAAATTCAGTTCTCTTTTCTTTCAGCCATACCACAGCATTATCGCTAAAAAATTGATTGGCCCCGATCGACATCGAAAACTCACCCTCAAAAAGCAGAATATGTTCACCGGCACGCAGCCCGCCGAAAGCAGCGGTTATAACCTCTCGCCCTTTCAGGTAAAAATCCTCACCTACCCAGCTCCGGTGGTTCAGCCGAATCCCTGCTGTCCCGCCTCGTTCGGGCAAAGCCCGGCCGTTTTCATCTTCGACAGCTGAGAAAGCCACCACCGGCAGCAATACCGCTATCGAGCAAATAACCAAAATAAATAGCCGTCTCTTTGCCATACTCATTCTCATATCTCTATCTCCTTCGAGATACGATTCACGATTCACGAATCACGAATCACGAATTATAGCCACTTCTCTCGCCAAAGCCAGCAAAAACCAACTTAATAATACCGGCAGCTTGATTTATCTCAAAGTTCCCTGTAAAAAGAGGTCTTCACAATACGAAATGGGAATTTATGGCCAAAAATGAGCGTTCCAAATATCAAGATGGAGTAATCTCACGCTATTACGGCAACCTTGATACGATAATGCTCGCCAAACTCGGTGAGCTGGTAACCGAGCTCTATTTGGCCGACACACCCGCTAAGCAGAGCAGGCTTTGGCAAAGGGCGCACAAGGCTATGGTAAAGCTGAGAGTTCCCCCCGCAATCATCGACCACATTATGCAAAAAAGAGACGTGCAAATACTCGCCAAAAATCTCCAGGATTGGCTCGCCAAACACCAGAAAAAATAAAGAACTCCACAATCTACGAATAAGACGTCCTATATTCTCTTGCCTCCGATGCCGAAATCTGGTATATTGATGCTCAGAAAACATATTTTTCAAGGAGAGCGAAATGAGTGCGAGAACAAATCGCATAATTCCGCCGCTTATAGTGGCATTCGTCCTGGCGACGACTGCTCCGACATTTGCAGGAAGAACTATCTACGTTGACGACGATGGCCCTGCGGATTTCGACAACATCCAGGCCGCTATCGACGATTCAAACGATGGCGATATTATTATCGTTGCCGACGGAACTTATACGGGCCAAGGCAATCGGGATATAGACTTTTTAGGCAAAGCAATTACGGTGCGCAGCGAAAACGGGGCCGAGAATTGTATAATCGATTGCAACGGCACAACAACCGAACCACACCGTGGTTTCTACTTCCACAGTGACGAAACTAGCAATTCTGTTTTGGATGGACTCACTATTACGCGTGGATACTACGAAGCTGGTGGGGGCATCCAGTGTGGCGATAGTCACCTTTACTGCTCTGGCAGCAGCCCGACGATAAGCAACTGCATAATCAGGGACAATTCGGCTAAATATGAGGGTGGTGGTATCTATTGCTGGTGTTCCAGTAGTCCGCTGATCATTAACTGTACGATCAGAGGTAATACGGCCGAAGATGGCGGTGGTATAAGTAACACTGGCAGCAGCCCGATCCTCACCAATTGCATTTTCATCGATAACTCGGCTCGCCGCTATGGCGGTGGTATAAAAAACTGCCAATGCAGCCCAATACTGAATAACTGCTCCTTCAACGGGAATTCAGCTAAGCATGGTGGTGGAATGGAAAACCATTCTGGCGGTGATCCGACACTGATCCACTGCACGTTCATTGGCAACTCAGCTGGCCATGGCGATATCGGCGTTGGCGGTGGGATCAGAAACGCGTATAGCAGCAGCCCGACACTAACCAATTGCATTTTCAGCGGAAACTCAGCTGCTGCCGGTGGCGGAATATACAATAACAACGAGAGCAGCCCAATGTTATCCAATTGTACCTTCAGCGAGAATTTAGCTAATTCCGGCGGTGGGATGAAAAACCGGTGGGACAGCTCCGCGACGTTGACCAACTGCATCTTTTGGGCCAACAGTGATAGCAGCGGAATTGGTGAATCGGCACAGATTCAAGCTGGGATGTTGATCGTCAACTATTGCTGTGTCCAAGGTTGGACGGGCATCCTGGGTGGAACAGGTAATATATGTGGAGAACCAGCTTTTGTTGAGTTAGGGTATTGGGCAGATGCTAATGATGTGAATATCGGCGTAGAGCCAAATGATCCAAACGCAGTTTGGATTGAAGGCGATTATCATCTGTTCCCGGATTCACCTTGCATAGACGCTGGCGACCCGGATTATATAGCTGAACCTAACGAAACGGATTTAGACGGCAAGCCGCGCGTAATCGGCGGCAGAGTCGATATGGGTGCTTACGAGTCTCGAGTTATATATGTCGATGATGATGCTGCCGGTGCAAATGATGGCTCATCCTGGGCCGATGCATTTAATTTCCTCCAGGACGCTCTCGCCGCAGCCTACAGCGGTGACGAAATCTGGGTGGCGCAGGGTATTTATACACCTGACAGTAATTCAGCTGATCCCAATGGCAGTGCCAACCGAAACGCTACCTTCCAACTCGTCGACGGCGTAACCTTAAAAGGCGGCTACGCAGGCTGCGGCGAACCGGACCCAGATGTACGTTATATCGCTCTATATGAAACCATTCTTTCCGGTGACATAGGCACGCCGACAGACAGAAGCGACAACTGCTACCATGTTTTCTACCATCCGGAGGGGCTGAACCTGGATGCTACCGCAATAATCGACGGCTTCACGATTACCTGCGGCAATGCCACTTTACGCAAATCTCCAAGCGACCGTGGTGGCGGGATGTATAACTACGAAAACAGCCCAACGGTGAAAGGTTGTACCTTCATCGACAACCACGCTTGGCCCAATGGCGGTGGTGGAATGTACAATAGCAGAAGTAATCCAACGGTGAAGGACTGCATATTCAGAGGTAACTTTTCCCACGTAGGTGGTGGTGGAATGTATAACACTTCTGCTAGTAGCCCTATTGTGGATGATTGCATCTTTACTACCAACGATATCAAATATAATGGCGGTGGAATGTACAACAGCTATGATAGCAATCCGATTGTTACCAATTGCACATTTAACGCCAATAAAATCCATGGTTATGGTGGCGGGATGTATAACTTATACAGCAGCCCGAAGATAAGGCATTGCACTTTCAGTAATAATCGGAGCAGCGATAGCGGCGGTGGAATGTACAACGACAGAAGCAATACAATTGTGGAGAATTGCATCTTTAGCAACAACAGAGTCACGTTCGGGAACGGCGGGGGGATGTACAACTGGCTCGGAAGTCCTAAGATAAAGGGATGCACCTTCAGCGCCAACTCGGTCACATATGGGAGCGGCGGCGGGATGTTCAACAGAAGCAGCCCAATCGTGGAGGTATGCACCTTCAGCGCCAACTCGGCCAGCGATGACGGCGGCGGGATGTACAACGATAGAAGCAGCACAATAATAGATGTCTGCACCTTCAGCGCCAACTCAGCTAACAATGACGGCGGCGGGATGTACAACGATGGAAGCAGCCCGACTATAACTAACTGCACCTTCAGCTCCAACTCAGCTAACAATGACGGTGGCGGGATGTACAACTGGTACAGCAAACCGACGGTGACCAACTGCATCCTGTGGGACGATACACCTGGCGAAATAAATGGAACGTCGGTGGTAAACTACAGTGATGTGCAAGGCGGCTGGCCGGGTGAGGGCAACATCGACGCCGACCCCTGCTTCGCAGAATCTGGATATTGGGACCCCAATAATACACCTGACGATACAAGTGATGATTTCTGGGTTCATGGTGATTATCACTTAAAAAGCGAAGGCTGGCGATGGGACGGCTCCAGGCAGCGATGGCATTATGATGAAACGACAAGCAGATGTATCGATGCGGGCAATCCCAGCTCGCCGCTCAGCGAAGAACCCATTTCTCTACCAGAGGACCCCAACAATATCTGGGCAGAGAACATTCGTATAAATATGGGCGCGTACGGCGGAACGCCGGAAGCAAGCATCCCGCCATACCATTGGGCACTTCTGGCTGACATGACTAATGATGGCCTCGTTGACTTCCGGGATTATGCTGCCCAAGCTGACGACTGGCTCAATCCGGGCGACTCCCTGACCGGTGACCTCAATCGCGATAGCGTAATTGGCATACCTGATCTTGCCTTAATCGCTGGGGACTGGCTCAAAGCAACAAGCTGGCACGAATGACAAATTTAGTCTTTGCCTTCCCGCACTTCCGCCTATATACTATCCTTCAGGTGCACAAAAGCCAAAGCCCATTGGGCCAATCGATTCTTTATTTTGATTCCACAGGAGTCATATATGGCTGAAGGATACCCGGACACCGCAAAAGTCTATGTAACCGAGAAGCTCGGCAAGCTGAGCATTCGCGATATGTTGGCTTATGTCGAGGAGCACGGCGTCATGCGGGTCTCCGACTTGCACATCAAAGTCGGCACACCACCTGCATATCGCATCGACGGCGACCTCGTAAAGCTAAAAGGTCAGGCTGTAACACACGAGCTCGCAAAGCAGCTTATCTATCCACTCCTTTCCGACGATAACCTCCGCAAATTCAAGGGTCAATACAGCGTGGATTGCTCTTACAGACTCGGCCAACTACAGTTTCGAATAAATGTCTTCAGGGAAAACGACGGGATATGTGCTGCTATCCGGGCATTATCCATGGACATCCCAAAAGTGGAGACCATCGGCTTCCCCAACGACGTCTGGAAGGACATCGTCAACCGCAAGCAGGGCCTCGTCCTAATGACAGGCATCACCGGGGCCGGCAAATCCACTACCATCGCCTCCATCATCGACCGCATCAGCGAAAAACACGCCTGCCGAATTATTACCCTCGAAGACCCCATAGAGTACCTCTTTCAACAAAAATACGCTCTTATCTCGCAGCGCGAGGCCGGAAGAGATGTCAAATCATTTGTCGACGGCTTGAGATCGCTTCTCCGCGAGGACCCTGATATTGTATTTGTCGGCGAAATGCGAGACCCTGAAACGATTATGATGACACTTATGGCCGCCGAGACAGGCCATCTGGTCTTCTCCACACTGCACACCCGTGACGCAACCGGCACCGTAACACGCATACTCGATTATTTCCCGCCCGGCAGACAGAGCGAAGTGCAGAATCAGCTATCCCTCAGTCTCGCCTACATCATCTGCCAGAAGCTCGTCCCCAAAAAAGACGGAAAAGGCAGGCTCGTGGCAATGGAAATTCTCAACAACAACTACGCCTGCGCAAATCTGATTCGCACCGGAAAAATTGAGCAGCTCTATTCGCAGCTGCAAACAAAGACCAGAAACAAGCCCGGCGAAAAAATGATTACGCTGGAAAAGCATCTGGCAATGCTCGTAAAAGCCGACAAGCTTGACCTGCTCGAGGCCCAGAAGTGGGCCAACAACATTAGCAGCTTCGTTGACGCTATGAAGCAGGACTAATTTCATCCTGTCTGGCGATTGAATGATTGATACGAGAATCGCTTGTCCGCCGTAGCTTCAGCGAAGGCGGAAGTATCGAGAATATGACAATCCAGTTCAACTGCCCCAACTGTGATGCCCTGATTGCCTTTGACAGCAAACACCGTGGCAAACGCGCCCGCTGCCAGACCTGTCAGCAGCTCTTTATTATCCCTTACACAGACGACGAAACACCCCGGAAAATCGAACCTAAAATCGAAAAAGGCGAGCCCATACCCGGCTTCTACCGGGCCGTCTTTGTTGATAGTTGGCGGGTCTTCATCGACCGGGAAAACGTAACTTCACTGGCCTTCGTCGCCGCAGCAGTATGTTTCAAGTTTTTTCTCGCAAGAGCGATATGCTGCGTCAACTACATCACGTTTGCGGTTGTCTGGGGCTGGCTGCTCGGATTCTACCTGAACATTATTTGCGAGACCGCCTTTGAGATAGACACGCTGCCGCAGATTTACCTTGGAGAAGGGGTCAGCTTCCTCTGGAACATTATTAAGCCATTCCTGATTTTCGCCTTCACTCTATTCGTCGTGCTGTTACCATTCATCATTACATTATCGCTGCTGCAAGATAAAGGCCTGACAATCGATAATATGTGGCAGCCCGAAATCAGCCTGCGTTTGCTCTTGCAGCTCTTGTTCATTCTTGGCCTGTTCTTTTTCCCAATGGCGATATTAACGACAGCGATAGGCAAAGACCTTACAATGCTAAGGCCCGACTACATCCTCATTCCCGTATTCAGAGCATTCAAACCATATCTGGTGGTGGCCGCTTTACTCGTTACTGTCGGCGTTCTTGAAATGCAAACCCCTCAATATGCCGGATTAGCAGCCGAGACAACTTTACTAACGGCCGGCAAGTTAGCTTTTAACCTCGCAGTCCAGATAATTGCCATAATCGCAATGCGCTCAATAGGCCTCTTCTACCGGCACTATAGCTGTCATCTCCCCTGGTAAAACCCTTAGAATCCCGCACCTTTTTACTTCGCCGTTCCTTGTTCGACATTCGGTGTTCGATATTCTTTACCGTCATTCCGAGCGCAGCCTCTTGTCATTCCGAGCGCAGCGATGCGCAGCATCGCGCAGCCGAGGAATCTATTCTAAAATTCGTCATTGCGAGTCCGCCTATGGCGGACGAAGCAATCTCGTTTTGAGTATTTAGTATTTTGGATTTCGAATTTGTTTCGAATTTCGTGCTTCGTATTTCGTATTTATCTCTTGTATATCCGTCCTCTGTCCTCTGTCTTCTGCCCTCCGTCCTCTGTCTCCTCACTTCATCATTCGTTATTCCTTGTTCGGTGTTCGATATTCCTTACCGTCATTCCGAGCGCAGCCGAGGAATCTGTTCTAAAATTCGTCATTGCGAGTCCGCCTATGGTGGACGAAGCAATCTCGTTTTGAGCATTTAGTATTTTGGATTTTGAATTTGTTTCGGATTTCGTGCTTCGTATTTCGTATTTATCTTTTGCATATCCGTCGTCCATCCCCCGTCCTCCGTCGTCTGTCTTTGTCATTGCGAGCGAGGCGAAGCCGAGCGCGGCAATCTCAACTTCATCATTCGTTATTCCTTGTTCGATATTCGATATTCACCATCCATCCTTCACCATCGTCCGTCCTCTATCGTCCGTCCTCTGTCATCTGTCATCTGTCATCTGTCCTCTGTCCTCTGTCTTCTGCCCTCCGTCCTCTGTCCTCTGTCTTCTGTCTTCTGTTATTTCAACTGCCAGCCCACCGGGCAGCAGCGCAGCCACAAATCAGCAAACTCGCGTAAATCGTCGAAGTCTACATCACTATCACCATCCAGGTCTGCTGGCAGACCAGGTCCACTATCACGCCACCATTCGGCGAATCTTGCATAATGGTGAAAGTCCACAAAACACAACGGCCCGCCCGTCCAGAAGCCGCCGAGCAATTCATAGTCTCCACCGCTGCTCCACGCCGCATCCGGCTGACCGATGGTGCCGGTAAGGCTATAAGCCCCACCTCTGCTCATCCCACCGCCACCGTCAATCGTCGTCCAGCTCAGCTCATAATCTCCGCCGCTTTGCGCTAACGCCGAGGATACCACGACGAGGGCAAAAAGCAGTAACAGCCATCGCATTATTCGAGTGTTCATTGTGCGACTCCTTCCTGAAACCCAGCCAGCTTGGCCACTACTGTCTCCATCTCCGCCAAACGCCCTTCCGTGTTCTCATTTCGCTGCTGTAGTTCATTTATACGCTTATGAAGTTGCTCAATATAGATGTGTGCCTTCTCCAGTTCTTCAACGATACCCCTGCGATGTGCTCCAACTTCAATTATTTCCTGGCCGTTTTCATCCAGCTTCGCCTTTGGAATGGCTTTGAGGTGCTTGTGCTGCCACATAAATTCTGAATGCTGCTCAATCGACTCCAGCTCATAGCCCAGCTCAAAAACATAATCAGCGTGAAGGTAAACTCCTCTCTGATAGATAGAGCCGTTGACATCAAGTGTGCCCATAGGATTTGTTGTCCCGATTCCGACACCAATATAACTAATATTTTCATTATAGACATATATCTGTCCTATCACAACAACCGCAGTTTGTATTGTCCCATCCGCCGACATCGCTACTGACCGCCACCATCTAGGCGATTCTTTAGCTGTCCAGGTGTTGCCCGAGTCTGTTGAAACATATATCTGTCCGTAATAAACAACCGCAGTTTGTTTTGTCCCATCCGCCGACATCGCTACTGAATACCAGCTTCTATTTGATTCTTTAGCTATCCAGGTGTTGCCCGAGTCCGTTGAAATATAGATCCGCCCGACACCACCAACGGCAGTTTGTTTCGTCCCATCTTCCGACATCGCTACTGACTGCCAGCCTCTATTCAATTCTTTAGCTGTCCAGCTATTGCCTGAGTCCGTTGAGACATAGATCTGTCCGCCATAAACAACGGCAGTTTGTTTTGTCCCATCTGCCGACATCGCTACTGACTGCCAGTTTCTATTCGATTCCTTAGCTGTCCAGGTATTGCCCGAGTCCGTTGAGACATAGATCTGTCCGAAATAAGCAACCGCAGTTTGTTTTGTCCCATCTGCCGACATCGCTACTGAATACCATTCTCTATTCGATTCCTTAGCTGTCCAGGTATTGCCCGAGTCCGTTGAGACATAGATCTGTCCGTTCTTAACAACCGCAGTTTGTTTTGTCCCATCTGCCGACATCGCTACTGAATACCATTCTCTATTTGATTCCATGGGTATCCAGTTATTGACCCTATACGTCTCGAAAATCGCAGCCGTCTTGATAGTACCATTAACCTCCAGTTTTGCGACAGGGCTTGTCGTTCCGATTCCGACATTGCCCGCGGTGTTGATGACAAAATTCTTGCCGCCACCTCCGGCGACACTGGCCAGCTCCAATGCCGTGCCCGCACCGGTGCCCCACTGCCTAAACTGCCAATTCCTTTCTGTATTCAAATCCAACAGAACGGCTCCATCACCTTGATTAGTAATCCTTGCTGTTCCACCATTAACTTCCAGCTTTGCATCCGGACTGCTCGTACCGATGCCGACATTGCCGGTTACACCGGCATACATATCATTGCCGGAGATAGTCCAGTCGGAGTCTCCGCCACCAACATCGTCCACTCCATCGGCAAAGCCGACGGGTATAGCTGATAGCTCACCCCATGATACTCCGTCCTTCACACTCGCTGCAACCGTGGGGTCTGTTTCAACTGTTAGCCCGACATCATCGCCATCATCCAGTCCAGCGGGCCGGCCGGAAACTTCAGACCATGATACTCCGTCCTTAACACTCGCTGCAACCGTGGGGTCTGTTTCAACTGTTATAGGCAGGTTTGTCAGGCCGCTGCCATCACCGGTAAATGCTGTAGCGTTTACTGTTCCAACAACGTCAAGTTTTGTCGTTGGATCCGTCGTACCGATGCCGACACTGCCATCACTTGGAGCAAGTACAAGATCTTTAGTGCCAGTAGTTGATCTAAGCATCGTCCAAGCTCCTCCACTTGTCGTCCAATCTTGGATCCTAAAACCTCCCATTTCATTAATAATTCCCCACTGATCACTCCCCAATTGTGCAAATGTTATTTCAGATCGCCTACCTGTTGGATCCGTGTTTCCATTTTCAATTTTCAGATTTGTTTGCCAATGCTCAGATGATAGATGTAATTGGGAGTTAGGACTCGTCGTCCCGATACCAACATTGCCGGCGTCGTCTACGAATATCCCGCGGGTTTGTAACGCATATGGCACAGGCGTTATTTCTATCCTTGGCCGAAGCGTACTTGGATCGCTGCCGTTAGCATCCGCCACTATTGTCTCCAGCCAGACCGCACTTCCGTCAAACACATCGCTTCCAAAATCCAGTTCGACCGTGAAGTGTCCATTGATGACATCAAAGTCGTTGAAATCAATTGTGCTTCCTAACTGAATACCTGTGCATGGATCATCGAAGAGCTTGAACTGGAAGTCATACTCACCATCCGCGGCGTCGTTGGCGTCCATAAGCCGGCCTTGATAGGTCCAGGCTGTACCCATAGGCTCCGCCTCAGCAGGTACAACCTGCCAGACCATCAGGCCAAACATCAAAATCGCTAACATTGTTGTACGTTTCATCTTTTTCTCCTTCTAAAAAAATTGTTAATACTTGTTAATACTTACACGATAATTTCTCATAATTACGGCTTTTTTTCATTAGCTTC
>JAUXAB010000106.1 GCA_030615025.1 Phycisphaerae bacterium
GGCAATTCGTAAAGGCAGATGCTCAACGGCGGCACACTTAACTTATTAGAAATACCGTGAACCAGCTTTTTTTCAATCACGACCTCGGGTGGTTTGCCGGGCTCGTTGTAGGCCATAGGGTCAGAGTGGGCAATCAGCCACAGCCGTCCTACGCCGCTTAGTCGGGCGCCTTTGACGTCCATCGCGAGTTCATATTTGTGCTCCGTTGGGTTGACGATGGCAACAGTCAGCGCCTTGCGGTCATTTGTCCAGGCCGCTACCACATCAAGCGGGTAGGCATCACCGGTAACGGCGACCGGCAGAGTCCCGAAACGCCGGCGGTAAAGTTTCAACGCCAGGCCCGTCGTCTCGAAGGCGGCATCGGTCTTGGTGGTCTTGATAGCACCGATGACGTTGACGGTCTGGGCGTAATTGGCCATAAAGACAATGTCACTGCTGCGAATCATCTCGTGAAGGCCCGCGGCAATACCCAGAGCGTCCCTGAGAAAATAACGCGTCCCCAGCTCGCCAAAGATGTGTTTTCCATACCAGTAGTTCCATTCATCGATGGCGATGCGGATGTCCTTGCCTTTTAGCGATTCAAATTTTTTGCGGTAATCGCGATGGGCCGTAACTATGCCCCGGACCGCATTGGGGGCCTGGCGCACGTGCTCCATCACCGACTCTTTTGCTCCCTTGTAGAAGTGCTCGCTGATAAGGTCCATATGTTCGGCGCAGTTCTTCATCATGCTCTCCGACCAGGAGCCGACGGCGCCGACGGCAATGAGTTTGATGGACGGGTCAACCTTGCGCATCACCTCGGCGAAGAAGTTGTGCTTACGAACGTATTGATTTAGTGGCATATGGCCCAGCTGCCATCTGCCGTACATTTCATTGCCGATGCACCACCACTTGACATTGTAAGGTTGCCGATGACCGTTAGCGAGGCGCCACATGCCCATCGGCGTATCGGCTGAGCCATTGGCGTACTCGACCTCCTCTGCCGCCGAGCGGTCGTCGCCGAGGCCGGAGTTGACTGCTATCATAGGTTCGGCCCCAACTTCCTGACAGAAAATAATGAACTCGTCGAGGCCGAAGTCATTATGCTCGATTCCTTTCCAGGCGGGGTTTTTGCGAGGGGGACGTTTGTCGCGCTCGCCGATGCCGTCTTCCCAATCGTAGCCGCTGACAAAGTTGCCGCCGGGCCAGCGGTAAACCGGGGAATTGAGCTCTTTGAGCAGCTTCAGCGTATCAGCCCGCATGCCGTTGATATGCCTCGACGGCATCAGCGAAACCGTCCCGATTTGAAATGTCCCCTCACCCAGTCCCACAATTTCCAGGCGGCCATTATCGGTAGTAGCTCCCGAGTTGAAACCCATCGGAAATATATTGAAACCCACCGGAAATTTCCCGAAACCATAACTCCTGACAAGGCCTTTATTGATTATTTTGGTTTTGCGTTCATCTTTCCCTTCACCCCAGACAAGACTGACATGGATCGGAAGGGCTTCGGCAGCAACGGCGAGGACAATTCGACCTGTATATCTTTTCCCTCTAATCAATCCCAGCTTATCCTGAAATATTCCGCAGGGCTTACCATCGCCCGGCAATTGTATCTGGGGCGTATGCTCGCCGACGAAAGAGTTCTCTTTGCGCATCTTGACCGCGTTTTTATCGCCGACAATTTTCCACGGTGATTGCTTGTCACCGACTGGGTAGTAGAACTTTCGGTCTTCAAGCATCTCCGCCCAGATGCCGCCATAAATGCACCGGCCGAGGTGCTCGATAAACTGCCCGTAGATATATTTGGAAATCGGCTCACCAGTCTCGCTTGCGTCGATTTTCACAGCCGGCTTTGTTGTTTTTGTATGAAGCAGCTCAAGACGCACATCGTCAAACCACGCCTTGCCTGTGGACAGGCCCCAGCCGCCAAACAGACAGTTGATTTCAACCGCCGCATGGTCTCCTGTATCGAGCTCAACTTCGACGCGCGTCCAGTCCTTTGTCCCGGTAACTGCCGGCGTCTGCAATGGTTGAATATTGTGCAGATTGAACAGCGCTCCTTTGCCGGAGCCGGCAGCCAGATTTTCGGTTTTAATCCAGCCGGATAACCTGTATTGCGAGCGCGGCTTGACGGCTACCGAGGTCAGCCATCCGATATCAGCCCCGCTTTCCGACGACAGCATAACGCACTTTTTGCCCGTTCGGCCCCCCTCGACATATTTGAATTCGCCTTTTCCGCTGTACGTTCGTGTTTCCCATCCGGCAGGCTTATCCTTGACTGCTTCCTCAAATGAGGGATTGCGTATCATTCCCGGCGGTGTCACGGGCTGTGCAGCCGACTCATCACGCGCCAGCCAGACTGCCATCTCGCCGGTACCGCGGTGCGCCCAGGCATAATAAGGAATCGCAACGAAATCCTGCTCTTTCTTCAGGACTGATTTGCCGTCCTTATCGTAACTCAAAGCCACAGCTTTACTTTTGATGACCGTAACGCCGTTCAGCGTGTCTTTGCGATGTTCGGTTGTAAATTTCGCATTGTCCGCAAGGACAAGGTTCAGGACGTGGTTGTCATTGTCAGGCCATTCGGCACAGTAAACAATGGGCCCGCGCTGAAGCGCCACCCTGCCCGTGTTGTCCGCAACCTTCTCGTGAGACAGCACCCGCCGCACCGGCATCGGAATAGTCACCTCGATCACATCGCCATGTTTCCACGCCCGGCGAATCCGGGCAAAACCTTTTTCCATAGACACTCTTGCCTTTTTGCCGTTGACCTTCAGGCTCACTTCCTCATCGCTGCCGTCCGCATAACGGTACAAGTCGCTCGGCACGGGCTGATTCTGCGCCCAGCCGGGAATACGCACGCAAATCGAAAATCTCCCCGGACGCGCCGGCCCGACGGTAATCTTCACCTTCCCGTCCCACGGATACCGCGTCTGCTGTTTTATCCGCACCGTGTTCTTCCCCATCTTGATTGTCGCCGAGCTGTCAACGAACAGATTGACGTACAGCTTGTTCGCCTCGTGTGCATACACATATCCGGGAACCGACGCCACAAAGCGGGTTATGTTGCCGGGACAGCACGCGCACGGAAACCACGGACTTCGCTTATGCTGGCCGCGCGACTCGAGAGGGTTGGGATAGAAGAAGCTGTCACCACTAAGGGACACGCCCGAAATCAAACCGTTATAGAGAGTCCGCTCCAATACATCGATGTACTTTGCATCGCCGCCGAACAAAAACATCCGCTGGTTCCACATTACGTTGCCGATGGCGGCGCAGGTCTCGCAGTAGGCGCTGGCGTTGGGCAGCTCGTAATTATCGCCGAAGGCTTCACCTGAACCCCTGGCCCCGATACCGCCGGTCAGATACAACTTTCTAGTGACAACGTTGTCCCATATCCTCTCGGTTGCATCCAGGTAACGATTATCGCCGGCAAGTGCCGCAACATCTGCCATCCCGCAATACATATAAGAAGCACGGACCGCGTGACCTACGGCTTCACTTTGCTCGACCACCTTTTGATGTGACTGATGATATTTATTCCCGCCGGGACCGCGGGTATCAAGGAAAAATTTAGCTAATTTCAGGTACTTTTCGTTTCCGGTGGCACGGTAGAGTCTGGCTAATCCCATCTCAATTATCTGGTGCCCGGGCGCAGTTTCATTCTTACCCGGACCGAACACTTTATCTAAAAAGTCGGCATTTTTAATCGCAACATCCAGCAGGCTTCGTTTGCCGGTAGCCTGGTAATGTGCGACCGCCGCCTCATAGAGATGGCCCATGTTATACAATTCGTGGCTGCCTCCCAATTTTGACCAGCGTTCTTTGCCGTACCAGTTAGCTAAGTGCTTTGCATTATTTGTCCGGCAGGTGTACAGGTAGCCGTCGTCCTCCTGCGCGGCAGCAATCTTGACAATCAGCTTGTCCAGGTATTTCTCGAGCTTCGCATCAGGATGGACACTCAGGGAGTATGAAGCGCCTTCAAGAATCTTGTACGGGTCCGTATCATCGAAGGGATAGTTGCCGCGATGCTCGCCCTTCACAAGGCCGCCGGCTATGGCGAAGTTGTCAATCCGCCCCGTTTCCGCGCATTTTCCAAAAGCGTAAGGAATCGACACTTTTCGGTTGGTTTCAATTCGCCGCGCCCAGAATTCATCCGTAACCTTAACGTCGGTGAAAGATACCGGCTGCACGGGATAATCCTTCTGTTTACGCTCGGATATTGTCTTGGACTTTTGGCCTGACACCCTGCTGCTCATCTCAGCCTCGCATCCTTGAAGGCCCATTCCGAAATAAATCCCGAATACCATTAAAAATCCGGTTATCCGTCTAATATTCATAGTAACTCCTTCCATATTTCACAAACGATGGACAATAATACCTGTAGACGCCGTAGAGACAGATTCTCTGAAAAATTATACCAGAATTCTACAGGAGTGCCAAGCCTCAGTGGGCCGGAAGTCCATAAAGACTCATTTTCAACGAGGGCATACTAATTTCAGGCGACCGGCGATAATAGAAAATAATCATCGGGCTAATGGCTGAAATTTACACCCGGCGAAAGATTGCAATTTGAGACTTTGCATCGTGCCCCTCCTTAGAACTTTTACTTCTATCTCCGGTTCATAGAAGCAGCCGGCATTTTCCGAGAATTCATCGAATGACTCCACCAGATCACCGTCAACATATTCGATGATATCACCATGGCGAAGGCCTGCGTGATAGGCAGGCGTATCCGGCGCGATATCGACAATCCTGGCAGTAGTGGCAATATCGGAAAGGTCGATATCAAAGATATCCTTATCCAGTCTGTGGAGCACTTCATAGGCCGCAATTCTCATAGGCCTTTGATTACTGCTGAGTTCGTCTCTGACTTTCGCAATAAGATGCCGCATTGTTTTGCTGAAAAACTCCAGGGCTTCGTCGGCAGGCAGGTTCTCGATCCGCTCAACATAATTCTGACCTGCAGCATCTCGTATCACTTTTTCGATATTTTCATTGCTTGGTTCCTGCAGTGCCTTCAGTTTATCTACTATTTCCCTGATTGTCTGTGCTCCTAACTCTTTTTCCATCGAAATCCAATAGTAGAAACTCATTCCATACCTTGCCGACATGATCGTGATATAATCTATCATAAGTAAAAATTGTCTTTTTGTTTCTTTGAAACGTCCGCTGAGAGCTTTGAAATCTTTCAGATTGTGTCTGTGATAATGCCATTTATCCTGAGATTCTTTAATTGTTTTGTACAGGCCTTCCAGCCGGCTTAAATTCACCGCTGCTGTCGGGCTACACTTGGCGGAAAACCGGAAAGCTAATAGTTCTGCCAGGCCGTCGCCAATCCATCTTGTTTCTCTATTAAAACTATAAAGACCCCCATTCTCCATCAGGGCTCTTTCAACAGCTCCTTCTGTTCTCTCATGGGTCATTGAATGATATAAGGTCTCAAACTCGCTTACATGCCAGAGGACCTGGACATCTTCCAACCTAACTGAAAAAACCGTCCATTTTCTCGGAGGCTCAACCATATATCGAGTTTTTGGTTTTTTCTGAACGATTACGACGCCGAATTTACCAGGGTTAAGTCCCAGATAATCAGTGAGCATTTTTTCCTGCTCAACGAGTACTTGCAGCATACTCTGGGCCAGCGGTTCCGATTGGCTTAAGTAATAGACGCGATTGTTGCCTTCTTCGATAAGCTCTTTGTCTTTCAGGTTAACTTTAACCTGGTTGATTCCTTCTCCTAACATTCCCGATATCATGGCAGTATAGACGCATCCGCTGGCAAGCAGAAGAATGGACAAACAAATCAGGATCTTTTCCAGACTTTTGATCATATCCGGCTCCCTACCGTTAATTTTACACGTTACTTGAGACGGCTAAACCAGAGAACTTTGCCGAGACAATTAAATTAAGGTGTCATTTCCAACATAACACCAATAAATTAAGGTAACCGCCGAAAGACTAGGTTTATTTTTAGTTGGCAGGGTACTATTGTAAGCCAAATCACGAAAAATGCAACTCAATAATGTCTTTGTCGCTCAGTATGTGATTTCTCTGGACGTTTTGGCCTGCATAGACCCCCGTGCCCCATATCCTTGCGAACTTGAGTTTCTCGGCTAATTCGCGGTGGATAGCGCTGGCTAAGTCCATAACGTTTGCCCCGGCCGGCAGCGTGAATGGGTCGCTCATATCCGCAGGCTTGCCAGGCGGTTTGGCGTAAATGCGGATGATACCTAATAAGCTAAAAAAGGTCGCAGAGAGTTTTTCGAGCCCGGCGCCGGTTTCGGTAGAAATTTCCACGAGCTCAAATGGATATTTGCACTTTTGTTTCAGGGCTCCAAGGGCGCCGGCTTTGGCAATGTCGGATTTGGTGCAGATGCAAAAGGCCCTTTTAGCTAAAACATTGCCGTGTGCGTCCAAGGCTGCTGTTTCGGCATCGATGAGAAGGTTTCTTGATTCGAGAAAGTCCAGGCAGATGCCCAGCTGCTCGCCGACATCGCCGGATTGGTCAATAACGATACCGATTACATCACAGTTGCGGTATGTCCCCACCTGGCCCGGAGCGAGGTAGTCGGCGGTAATCGGCGGCGTATCGACGAGCTGGATTGGGACATCCTCGAACGCCACCATTCCGGGCACAGGGGCGGTAGTTGCGAAGGGAAAATCAGCCACGTTTACTTTTGCATTGGTCAGGGCCGCAACGATGGAGCTTTTGCCGCAGTTCGGCGTGCCCAGAAGAACTATCTGTCCAGCACCGCTTCTCGGAACGTGGAAGATATCGACGTGTGTGGCCCGGCCTTTTTTGGCGGGGGCTTCTCTTAGTTTGCTAAGTTTCCGCCGAAGGTCCGCTCGCAGATGGTCGGTGCCTTTATGCTTTGGCATTACGCGCAGCATCTGCTCGAGTGCCAGAAGTTTCTCGTCTGCGGTCGCCGCCTCGCGAAACCACTTCTCAGCCTTAAAATATTCTGGTGTTAAATTTGCCGGCATCGTAATAGAAATCCGAGTATCGAAATTCGAAGCAAATTCAAAACTCAAATTTTATTTTTGCCACAGAGGTCACAGAGAACTCAGGACAATATAAATACATTTTTTATTTCAAGTTACTCCTCTGTGTCCCTCTGTGTTCTCTGTGGCTATACTTTATTTTTATTCGGCGACTTTTTCTGCGACGAGGTCACCAACTTCGCTGGTCGAGTAACCCATTTGCCCGGCCTGCAGAGATTTTATCTTGTTGGCCGTTACAAACATTACGACTTGCTCTACCTTTTGGGCGGCTTTATCTTCGCCGAGCGTCTCAAGCATCATTTGTATTGCACAAATAGCGGCTAAGGGATTAATAACGCCCTTGCCTGTATATTTCGGTGCGCTTCCACCTATCGGCTCAAACATACTAACGCCTTCGGGATTGATATTCCCGCCTGCTGCGATACCCATACCGCCTTGCACCATTGCACCGAGGTCGGTGATGATGTCACCGAACATATTTCCGGTTACGATGACGTCGAACCATTCGGGATTTTTCACCATCCACATGCAGGTAGCGTCAACGTGATAGTATTCTCTTTCTATATCGGGATATTCTGCTTGGCCCATTTCGTGAAAGGCGCGTTCCCACAGGTCATAGATATAAGTTAACACATTGGTCTTGCCGCACAGAGCGAGGGTATTCTTATCTCCTTTGCCACGTGCCTTTTTGCCGTACTTGCGTGCGTATTCAAATGCGTATTTGAGGCAGCGGTCAACCTGGAAGCGGTTATAGACGGCAGACTGCACTGCCACTTCGTTGGGTGTCCCTTTCATCGTAAAGCCGCCTGTGCCGGTATAGAGGTCGCCGGTGTTTTCGCGAACGACAACGAAGTCTATATCATCCGGCCCTTTGTCTTTTAACGGGGTTTCTACTCCCGGATAGAGCTTGACCGGCCGAAGGTTTATATATTGGTCTAATTCAAACCGGGCCTTTAAGAGTATTCCCTTTTCCAGAATCCCCGGCGCGACATCCGGATGCCCGATTGCGCCTAACAGGATAGTGTCGAATTTGCGAAGCTCTTCAATGGCGCTGTCCGGCAGGGTTTCGCCGGTTCTTTTATATCTTTCGCCGCCAAAATCGAACTCGGTCAAATCGACCTTGAAATCAAATTTATCGGCGGCGGCTTTTAATACCTTTACCGCTTCAACAGTTACTTCCGGCCCGGTCCCGTCACCGGGTATCACAGCAATCTTGTACATCCGTTAGCTCCCTTTCGCTTTAGTTCTCGAATTTGGCTGTTTCTATTTCTCGGAATATCTCCATCCCACATCGAACATATTCTTCATACATTTGACGCACTTATCGTAATCCATAGCATCTATTTCCAGAATCCTGTCTTTGACCCAGACTACACCAAAAATCCTGTCGGAAAAATAAATGGAGCCTGCATTTGCCTCTACGCCCTTGTAATCCTTGTAGATTTTTGCTTTTTGGACCGCCACCTCGCCGACTTGCCTTAACTCATCGGTCGGTTTTTCCTTTATTGGCAGGATTATTTTCACGTCTTTTCCTTTGAGCAGTGGCAATAGTTTTTCAAGCAGTCCCATCGGGATATTGCTGATTCTAACTCTTCTTGACTTTTCAATTTTATTCGTTATTTCCTCAATTGCGTCTTCTACGGAGCGAAAAGTCGTTGATATTTTTGCTTCGTATTGTCCGTCAACTATTGGCATTTAACATCCTCCTTTCATCACAAGTTTTTCTTTATATGATTCAGCAGTCCGCCGGCGTTGATTATTTCAAGGGCGAAATCCGGCAGCCGATTAAAGCTAATATCAATACCGGCTGTCTTGTTTTTAATCAAGCCGGCTTTGTAATCAATTTCCAGCTCATCGCCGTCGTTGATTTTTTCGAGCGCATCCGGCGATTCTATAATATAAAAACCGTTGTTAATAGCATTGCGATAGAAGATTCGGGCAAAAGACTTGGCGATAACAGTCTGCACGCCCGCCCCCCGGATGGCCCAGACCGCGTGCTCTCTGGACGAGCCGCAGCCGAAATCCTCGCCGGCAACAATTATATCACCCGCCTTAACCTTCTTCACAAACTCTGCATCCAAATCTTCCAGACAATGCTTCGCCAGCTCGGCCTCATCATCAGTATTCAAATACCTCGCCGGTATAATCTCATCCGTATTAATGTGATCTCTATTATATATGTGCGCCCTTCCCATAATGAACCTCTATTAATCTTCTGATTTCTTGTTAATCTCTCTCAATTTCTGTTCGATTGCAAAGTTAACATATTGTTTGAGATATTTGACCCATTGGACAATTACACCAGCCGTCAAACCTAACAGCGAAAAAAATACGATAATCGTCCCAATCTCACTTCTTGTTTTCTTAGCCGCTGACAGGACGAATACTATCAGCAAGCATACTAATGCCATGGTCGTCGTCACGGCGGGCATCATTGATGGTTTTTTAAGTTCGTCCATCTCTTTTCCCTTCCTTTAACCTGCATAATCAGCGTAATCCACAATTAAATTTTCTAAAACTGCGGATTACACAGATTTCACGGATTTATTTTTGACCATAAATTTTCACGAATTTTCTCTAATTTTTTTTATTTGTGCCTATTCGTGTTAATTCGTGGCTATACTTCTCCGCGTTAATCCGTGAAATCCGCGGTTAAGTATAATTTTTTGGATTAGTTAGTTTTCCTTCGATAGCCGACGCTGCTGCGGTTGCGGGGCTTGCTAAATAAACTTCGCTTTTCGGATGTCCCATTCGGCCGACGAAGTTTCTGTTTGTTGTACTGATGCACTTTTCACCGGCAGCGAGGACGCCCATAAATCCGCCGAGACACGCTCCGCAGGTTGGCGCGGCGATTACGCACCCGGCCTCATAAAATATATCGAACAGGCCTTCGTCGTTTGCCTGCTTCCAGATGGTCGGCGTGGCCGGAACAACTATCGTGCGAATCGCAACCTGTTTGCCTTTGAGAATTTTCGCCGCGATTCGCAGGTCCTCGATTCGCCCGTTTGTGCAGCTTCCGATATAGGCCTGGTCCATCGCTTTGCCGGCGCAATCGCCGATGGGGACGCCGCCGCTCGGCAAATGTGGCAGGGCGACCATCGGCTCAATTGCCGAGCAGTCAAATTCCTCGGTTGCTGTGTATTCAGCATCTTCGTCCGACTCGTAAACCGTGTAATCTG
>JAUXAB010000030.1 GCA_030615025.1 Phycisphaerae bacterium
CATTATGAATTTTACTCTTTGCTCCATAACACAGGTCTCTTTCCAGGGCATAATTAGCCTCCTTTCGAAGGCCATTATAACTGCCTACTGTTACCCATGTTCTTAGCATAATCTGTAACCTATCTTACCGGTTTGTACCAAAAGAAGACCCCCAAATAAATTTGGGGGCTAAACAAAAGGACAACGGCGGGCAGTTACATTAGGGAGTTATAGACGCGGCGGATGGCATCAATGATATAATCGTTGATATGCTGTGTGTATTTTGCGCCGACGCGGACCTGAACAAAACGGTCGAATATATCAAGGGTTTGGCGGCAAGTGTCCGGGCCGTATTTGATTTTCTTTCCTTCCGGGCTGTTAAATGACGGCCAGCCGGGGTGTCTGGTTCGTTTGTTAATTATGGATTCATGGACGGGCAGCAGAACGGAGCCGGTCAGCGTGGAGGCAGGGACTTTGCGCTGCCTCAAGCGGCGGATGCAGAGGTTGCGTGCTGCTTTGTCTTTGGTTTCGAAATAAACGCCATAACCAATGTCACCATCCGGGTCGGGGCGGTAGCGGAGGCGAATGCCGGGGAGGGTTTTAATGCCATCATATATAGCTTGGGCATTGCCGCTCAACTGAGCGAGCATGGAATCGAGCTTTGACAACTGCGCCCCCAGCACGGCTCCGGTAAACTCACTCATCCTGAAGTTCTCGCCGGCAAATGTTTGTACCCGGCTGGAGCCCGAACGGTCGAGAAAGACCCTACGTATCGTGCCCATATCATGGAAGCGCGCCGACCGTTCGTAAATGATGGGGTCGTTGGTTACGAGTGCACCGCCCTCACCGGAGGTAATCATTTTGTTGACCTGAAAACTATAAATTCCCACGTCACCGATGGAACCCAGTGTCTTTCCGTGATAAGAACCGCCGACACATTGCGCGCAATCCTCCAGGACGGCCACACTATTTTTACGGGCGGTCTCCATAATCGGGTCCATATCACAGGGTCCGCCGAGCAAGTGGACTGCAATGACGGCTTTTGTGCGAGGAGTAATCTTTCGTTTGAAGTCGGCGGGATCAAGATTAAGTGAGCGATCGATGTCAGCGAAGACGGGCAATGCCCCTGCGTGGACGACACAAGTATAGTCCGACCACCAGGTATAAGCGGGGACAATCACCTCATCGCCGGGCCCAATCCCGAGACCTGCCACGGCGCAATCCAAAGCCGCGGTGCCCGAGGTTACGCCCAGTGCAAAGCGGGTATGCATATATTTTGTAAAATTTTCTTCAAAGCGCAGCACCTTTTCAGGTTTGCCCGGTCCCCAATAACGGAAAGGTGAGCGGGATTCCAATACCTGAAGCAGTGCCTGCTCTTCATGTTTATCGAAGAATTGAGGTCCAATGTATCCCGGATCGATGTTGGGCGGTTCTTTTGGTTTTGGGATTGGCTTTCCCAAAAGCTTCCGGCTTCCCAGTCCGGCCGCTGTACCGGAGAGGGCCATACAACTTGATGTTAAGAATTGGCGGCGAGTGAAATTTTGAGCGGTCATTTTTGTCCTCCTTATTCTCTTCATTTTATCAGGTAACCACTTAATTGTTTGCTTAACTTGTGGATATCCAGAATGAGAATATTTACTTCTGGCAGTAGTCTATTAGTCGGGCGATTTCGCTTCGCAGGTCCCTGCGGTGGACAATCATATCTAAAAAGCCGTGCTCCAGCATAAATTCAGCGGTCTGAAAACCTTCCGGAAGCTCAACCTTTATTGTTTCCGCAATGGTGCGAGGCCCGGCAAAACCAATCAACGCGCCCGGCTCAGCGATTATACAATCGCCTAACATTGCAAAGCTGGCTGTCACGCCGCCGGTAGTCGGGTCGGTCAAAACTGAAATGAAAAGTCCCCCTGCATCATCATATTTGGCTAACGCCGCAGAGGTCTTGGCCATCTGCCCCAGTGAGACGACGCCCTCGTGCATCCTTGCTCCGCCGGAGCAGCTAACGACCACCAAAGGCAAGCTCTCGTCAATCGCCATGTCAACAGCGGCGCAAAGCTTCTCGCCGACTACAAAGCCCATAGAGCCCATCAGGAAATTCGGCTCCATCACCGCTAAGATAACACCCCTTCCCTTGATAAAGGCCTTGCCGATCAGCATAGCCTCCTTTGCGCCGGATTTTTTCTCGTCGGCCTTTAGACGCTGCTTATAAGTGGTCCCTCTGAACTTAAAGCCGAGCGGGTCATTAGTAGTCAAATCGGAAAGGACCTGCTGAAAAGAATCCTCATCGGCCAGATACTTAATCCTGGTCGCTGCTTCAATGCGAAAATGGTGATTGCATTCGGGACAAACATTGAGATTTTTCTCCACGGTGCTTTTATAGAGCATATGCTCACAGCCCGGACACCGTACCCACAGCCCTTCGGGCATCTGTTTGCGCGGCTTCAAAGAAAAACCGTTCCATTTCGATTTCGTTTCTTTAGCCATAGCCATAACATCCCATTAACACTAATCACATAAATTAAATGCGCTCGACAGTATCCAGTTACGGACCCACAGGTGCAATTACCCCTCCCTTACGGTCGGGGCTCTGTTTGAGAAGCGCACATATTTTTTGTGATCCGTATAATGATGCAGTAATCTTACCAGAAATTTGCAGATATGGCTACAAAAATTACCATGCGATTACCAATTTTGAGGTAGGGCAGCGAAAAAGCTGTTTGTGTTTGTAAAATTGCGTTTTTTCAAACAATTAGGTCTGCGAAACGCGGGCTGTAGGTAAACCAACCAATTTTGATAATTGCCCGCTTTTATCCGGTAACAGGGGGCACTGGCAGAGATGAAAGTTAAAATGCAATTCGCCGAGCATGCCGCCAGCCTACTTCAAAGAGGAGGCTAACAACATGCCCGGCGAACATAAAAATCATCTATTCGCAAAGCGCCGTTAGTGGCTTAATTAACCAACCTCAACAGTCATGCGACTTTTGAGGTCTTCCAGCCGGGTGGTACAAGTATCCAGGCCTCCGATAATCGTGTACACCCTTACGGATTCCCTGCCATCTTCATATATCCCTCGATGGATGGTGGCTTCGCCTGTTATCTCAGTCAAATTATCAAATGCATAGTCGATGTTGTCCTGCAAACCTTTGATGCTCTCTATTAATTTTTTTCCGGCGACAACTACGCAACCAGCAAGTTTGGCAGTGGATAAGTCGAATCCACCGGCAAGCAGCGTCTTCTCAAGGTTCTTTTTCACTGCCTGGGATATAGCAAACTTGTTTTGAAATTTGAGCACTTTTGTCAGGCCCATTATCGTACATCCGCCGGCCTCCATAATGCTGTGATAATCTACAGGGTCAAAGGAGGTATACCGGCTGCTCAAGGCACTGAGCCTGTTGAAGATATCAAACAGACCCGCCACAGTGCTGTTTATGCTGGGCCAGAAGGACCTTACCGTCATTCCCGGATACATCTTGTTTATCTTATCATTGTCTATAAAGATAAGAGGCGATATTTGCCCGGCAGCGGCCATTTCACTTAACTCAGTGGCCACTCTCCACGCATTCTCCGCTACCTTCGGAGAGCTGGCTTCGCCGATGGTGGGTAAAGTCATAATTACGCCCACCTTCTTGTCCGGTTCGGGCAGCCCAATATATCGAGCATACTTTTTGGAGTTCTCAATCAAACCCGTTGCGCTTCCACCACCTGTGCCTCCACCGGCTCCAACGCAAACCATGATGTGATCGACCTCAGCACCAAATGCCTGCCGGGTCAAGTGCAAAATTTCCTGCTGAAATTGCTGGACGGCATTTTTACCTCTTTCCATATCCTTACCGGCACCTTTTTCGCCAACGTCCATCAGGAACTTTTGATTTTGGGGAATGTCGAGCAAATCCAAATCGTGGTGAGTGGTATTGACGGCCAATACCTTCTTATAACCGAGGTCATAAAAAGACTTAACTATTCTTCCGCCGCACTGACCGGTACCAATCCAGGCATATCGGGTAGAACCCTTGATCTGGTCCTTAATCCCGGCCTCCAGCTCTATATGGGGCTCATATTGTTCCAGCTCTAAACGTGGCAGCAGCCAGGCGTTGAAATCAAATTCACCTTTTCGGGTTACGGGGCTTCGTCTTTGGGCGACTTTCTTCATGGGTTTTCTGGTTGTCTCGGCTTTCGGTGTTACTTGTTTCTCGACTGTCACCTGTTTCGGAGTGGTGGGTTTTCTGGTTACCTTGGCCTTCGGTGTCGCGTGCCTCTTGGCTGTCGTGCGTTTCTTAGCAGTGGTTTTTCTGCTTGCCTTTGCCTTCGGTGTCACGTGCTTCCTGGCTGTCGTGCGTTTCCTGGCGGTGGTTTTTCTGGTTGCCTTGGCCTTCGGTGTCGCGTGCCTCTTAGCTGTCGTGCGTTTCTTGGTGGTGGTTTTTCTGCTTGCCTTAGCCTTCGGTGTCGCGTGCCTCTTGGCGGTCGTGCGTTTCTTGGCGGTCGTGCGTTTCTTGGCGGTGGGTTTTCTGCCTGCCTTAGCCTTCGAGGCAGAGCTTTTCCTGGTTGCCCTTTTTCTGCTTTTAACTGATCTTTTTACCATTTTTATACCTCCCTATTGAATTTTGTTTCAACAAACTTTTGTTTTTTTAATTGTTCCAATTACTTTCTACTTAACGCGGGTGGTTTTACAATCGATGCTTTTTATCGGCTATTAGAGTCCGGTACATAATTTCTTTTTTCAAATAAGCCGTTTTTCAGAAATATCTTGCACGAAATGCCAAATCGAATAATGAGATGATCAATGAGTTTGCACACGCCGAGAAGGATAATACCCTCTTAAAGCGGTTAGAAATCGAAACCTGTCGGAATATCTGTGCCTAATTGCTTGTGTGGACTCCAAGCCCACAACACGCGGTTCAAAAAATACGCGGAAAAATGCCGGCAATTGCTAACATCCGATAACTTCTCATATGGAATGAAAAATACATCCTCCAGAACTAACGGATAGATAAAGGTTATCAGGGTACCAGGTTATCAGGTGGCCTGATATCCTGATACCCCTGCCTCTATCGTGTGAAATTATTTGGCCGCCTGGCGAATGGCTTTTATTGCAGCAACCCGGTCGGGTTTTGAAAATATTGCGTTGCCCACTACAAGTGTATCAGCGCCGTAGGAAACCACAATCGGCGTGGTCTGCGGGTCTATTCCGCCATCGACTTCGATTCTGATATCGGGGCCGACAATTTCCCTTATTCGAGCAATCTTTTTCGCCGCCTCCGGCATAAACTTCTGTCCCCCAAAACCCGGGTGAACCGTCATCACCAGAACCATATCACAAAGCGGCGCGATATTCTCTACCGCCTCAGCCGGCGTCTGGGGATTCAGGCATACTCCAGCGGTGACACCAAGGGCGTGCAATCTATCAATAAGCCTTTCACTTTTCTGGGCCGCCTCAATATGAAATGTTATATGGTCAGCGCCGGCCTCGACAAACGCTTTAGCATATTTAGCCGGCTCACTTATCATCAAGTGAGCGTCGAAAACCAGCCTGCTACAGTCGCGAAGCTTGGCAAGGACCGGCGGCCCTATTGTGATATTCGGCACAAAGTGACCATCCATAACGTCCAGGTGCACCATACTCACCCCAGCCGACTCAATCACAGCTAACTCGTCAGCTAATCTGGCAAAATCGGCATCGAGTATCGATGGTGCAATCTCAATTGTCCCTGCTTTGGCTAATCGCAAATCAGACATAAGGTGAGTTTATGGTATTCACTCTTGAACTTGTTAACTTTGAATTTCGAATTGTGAAATCTATTTTTCATCGAGGATTTCGAGACACTTGAATTTTTTGCCCTCTAATAATTCAAGTGACGCCCCGCCGCCGGTGGAAATATGGCTTATTCTGTCTTCCAGACCAAGCTTTTTGATGGCGCTTGCACTGTCACCACCACCGATTATGCTGCGTGCCCCTTTGCTCGTAGCCTCAGCCACAGCCGAAGCAACGGCTTTCGTTCCTTCATCGAAAGGCGGCATTTCAAAGACGCCCATCGGGCCGTTCCAGACAATCGTCCTGGCGCCGCCAAGTTTTTCGGCAAAAAGCTTTCTGCTTTCCGGGCCGATATCCACACCCTGCCAGTCGGATTCAATATCACCATCAATCACTTTATTCTCAGCGCCGACTTTTAACCTGCGGGCAACTACCGTATCAAGCGGAAAAACCATTTCGCAGCCAACGTCTTTGGCCTGTTCAACCAGTTCAGCAGCTTTATCAAGAAAATCATCCTCGCACAAGCTCTTGCCGACGGCCCGGCCATCGGCCTTGAAGAACGTATAGGCCATTGCCCCGCCAATCAGTATGCAGTCAACTTTGTCGAGAAGATTTTCAATTACCCCTATCTTGTCGGAAACCTTTGCTCCGCCTAATATTGCCACGAACGGTCTTTCGGGGTTATTGAGGGTCCGGCCCAGGAACTTTAGCTCCTTTTCGATCAAAAAGCCGATAACCTTAGGCTTGCCTTGCATAACTGTCGGAACCGTATACATCGAAGCGTTGTCCCTGTGTGCGGTGCCGAAAGCATCGTCAACATAGATATCCGCCATATCGGCAAGCTCTTTTGCAAAGCTGTCTTTGGCTTCTCGCAGTTGCGTATCTTCCTTCGCCGCTTTGTCCTTTATGGTCTCTTCCTTGTGAAAACGCAGGTTCTCGAGCAGCATACACTCACCGCTTTTAAGTGCCTGAGCCTTTGCTTTTGTCTCAGGACCAATACAATCATCAGCAAAAATAACGTCGGCGCCCAGAAGTTGTGACAAACTCTGGGCTACCGGCGCCAAAGACAGCTTCTCATACCTCTGGCCCTTGGGCCTGCCAAGATGGCTCATAAGAATCAATGCACCGCCCCGCTCAAGGATGTTCTTAATAGTTGGCAAGGCCTTAACGATTCGGTCATCGCTGGTTATCTTGCAGTCATCATCCAGCGGCACATTAAAGTCGCACCTCATCAAGACCCTCTTGCCCTGGACATTGATATCAGCAACAGTTTTTTTAGCCATAATATCCTCGCCATAGAAAGCACAAAGCACGAAATCCGAAATCCGAAACAAATACAAATGACCAAAATACAAAATTCAAAACTTGATGCTTTGAACATTTGAATTTCGATATTGTTTCGGATTCCGACATTCGAGTTTCGGATTTTTTTACATCTTTGCCATTTTTTCCATAATGTCAACGGTGCGGCACGAGTAAGCCCACTCGTTGTCGTACCAACTGACGACCTTAACTGTCCTGCCGATAACTATTGTGCACAGTGAATCAAAAATGCTCGAAGCAGGATTATTGACAATGTCGCTGCTGACGATGGGCTCATCACAGTAAAGCAAGATGCCCTTCATTGGCCCTTCGGCCGCCTTTTTCATTGCTGCGTTTACATCATCAACGGTAACAGCCTTCTTGACATTGACCACCAGGTCTACGACACTTCCGACCGGCACAGGCACCCGAATAGCAAAGCCATCGAGCTTGCCGTCAAGCTCAGGGACAACTTTGCCGATGGCCTTTGCCGCGCCGGTGGTAGTGGGGATAATGTTCACGGCGGCAGCACGCGCACGACGAAGGTCCTTGTGTATCATATCTGCAACGCTCTGGTCGTTAGTATAAGCGTGAATGGTGGTCATAAGCCCCTGCTCAATGCCAAAGGCATCGTTGAGGACCTTTGCCAAAGGCGCCAGGCAATTGGTCGTACAACTTGCGTTCGATACGCAACTGACCTTATCGGTCAACTTCTCGTCGTTAACACCCAAAACGATTGTCGCCTCGATATCGTCCTTTGCGGGGACAGTTAAGACAACCTTGGCGGCACCGGCCTTGAGATGGTCGCCGTAGCCGCCTTTAGGTGATTCTTTAGTGCGGAAGATACCTGTTGACTCAACAACAACTTTCACATCCATATCCTTCCAGGGCAGTTCAGCCGGATTCTTAACAGACAAAACTTCTATATCCTTGCCGTTAATGACCAGCTTTCCGTCCCCTGCCTCGACCGTCCCATCCCATTTGCCCATCACCGTATCGTACTTGAACAGATGCGCAAGACTCCTGGCGTCTGACAGGTCGTTGACAGCCACCAGGTCCAAATCGTTCTGTCTTTGCATAATAATTCTTGCTATGGCTCTGCCGATTCGCCCGAATCCGTTAATTGCGACCTTTGTTGCCATTTGTAAATCTCCTTCACTTTTGAATTCCACGGTTTTCCGCTTTTATGTTTCACAGCTAACAAGAGAGCTACTTTATTTATAACCTGTCTAATTTGCAAGATTTTTTTTCAAATTAGTGTAACATAACGGTTTCTGGCGCAATTATATCTTTGGCGATGGTTGGTGCTATGGCGAAAACTGTTAAGCGAACGGACATCGATGATTTTGTCCTTCGGGCCGGCGTGGAAGCTGAAGCCTTAGGGCAGCTCTATGAGCTGTATTATGAGCGGATTTTCCGATTTTGCGTCTATCGGCTCTTCAGCAAGGAAGCCGCCGAAGACGTAACGTCTACAGTGTTTCTTGAGGTAGCCCGCGGGATTCGCAGCTTTGGCGGCCAAACTGAACAAGATTTTCGAAACTGGCTGTATGCCATAGCAGCCAACCAGGCAAACGCTTATATAAGAAAAACGTCGCGCCGAAAACAGCTCCTTGCAGAAGCTGCCAACTTGATGACGGCTGCCGCCACTGGCAACGCATCCAAGCTGGACTGGCCGAGGCTTTATGCGGCCATCTTAAAACTTAAGCCGGAGCACCAGACCATAATTACGCTGCGGTTCTTTGAAAATCTGGAGTTCGAACAGATAGCGAAAATCTTAAACGCCAGGCCTGTAACTTTGCGTGTAACGTTACACAGGATTCTTAAGAAGTTACGAAACCATTTGCAAGCCGTTCCGGACGGAGAAGCATAAAATGTTTAAGAACGAAACTGATTTCAACAAAATAGTTGGTCGGCTTAACATTGATGATAAGCCGAATCCCGCGCATCGTGAAAGTTTGCGCCGGCAAATGCTGTCAGCCTTTAACAAAACCGGGGAGCAATCCTTGAGTCAATCAGGGCCTTTATGGAGAACAATTATGAAAAGTCCAATTACAAAACTCGCCGCAGCTGCGGGTATAATTATCGCCGTTCTCATCGGCATACATCAATTCGGCGGCTCAATTGATGGTGCAACAGTCGCCTTAGCACAAGTAAAAGAAAATATGAAGAAAATGCCATGGATCCATATCATGATGGAAGGATTACACAGCGGTGCTGAGGTAACAGAAGAGCTATGGCTTTCGTTTGAATCCAAAATCTTGGCATCGAAACAAGCTGATGGTAGGAGCGAGTATTTGGACTATGAAAAACATCAAAAATATGAATATGATCCTTGCTCACAGACTATTACTGTTTCTCAGCTACAGGACGATTGGCCGTCGCCCGAAATCTTACGCTCTCGGTTCTTCCTGGATAAAATAATCGAAACGCATACCGAAGAAGGAGCGGAAATTACCTGCAGGGCTGGAAAATATAAAGATAAGACCGTCGATATTTATGATATTGTGTTCGCCAAATGGACCATCGGCGTCATTATGCAGCTATTCGTAGATTCCGAAAGTCATTTGATTATTGCCGCATCGGAGATACATGGTGACTCTGGTGGTACTATATTAGATATCGATAGCGAATTTCAATATCCGCAAAAGGGCCCACGTTCCATATACGACCTTGGTGTTTCTGAATCGGCGATTGTGAAAACCCGCGATGTATCAAAACAGTATGCCGCCGATGCAGGCATCCCTAAATTGGTGCCTCTGGCAATCAAGCTGCCGAGGCCGATGTTCGTGGGTACGCCGCAGGATGTCAAAGTGCCCCGCCTTGAGAAGCCCTTAGGCAGGCCGCGGCCGCCATTTTATGCACCGATTGGCACAAAAAACGCAGCCTTCGGAAAACCAGTAACCAGCACCGATGAAGATCCCATCATCGGTAAGCTCGAATGGATAACCGACGGCGACAAAGAAGGTGCCGATGGAAGTTTTGTTGAGTTAGGCCCGTTTGAGCAGCATGTTACAATCGACTTAGAGGCTGAGCATAACATATATGCCATTGTAGTCTGGCATTACCATAAAGAGGCCCATGTTTATTTCGACGTAGTGGTGCAGGCTGCCGATGACCCTGATTTCACTGCGAATGTGACGACCGTGTTCAACAATGATATTGACAACTCCCTGGGCCTGGGTGTCGGTAAAAATATGCACTATACCGAAACTGCAGAGGGTAAACTCATCGATGCCAAAGGTGCTCGTGCCCGCTATGTGCGATTGCATAGCAACGGCAATACAACCTACGACACAAACCACTATATCGAAGTGGAGGTTTACGGCAAGGCCGCAAAATAATGCTGCCATAAAATGTTCAAGAGCCATATTACGGCCGGGCTTTTTTTATTGGTTTTGCGAGGAGCCGGGTTTGCGGCCGATGCAGTATTTCTTTGAGCTTAACCTTCTATAACGATATCATTTATAGACATTAGTAAAACATACCAATTTTTTTGCATTTAAGTCGTGCAGTATTCGTCTACATTATGGTACCGAGTTTAGGAGCTCCTATTGAACGATCGTTTAGATGAAACCGTGGTTCGTGCCTGTCGAGACGGCGACAAGGCTGCATACGCAGAGCTGGTTAAAAGGCATTACAGGCATGTTTTTGCGCTGTGTCTTGGTGTCTTAGGTAATGTTCACGACGCCGAAGACGTTGCTCAGGAGGCCATGCTCAAGGGTATGCTGAATATACAGAAGCTGAGCAAGGGCGAGCAGTTCGAAGCGTGGATTCTGCAAATTGCCAAGAACCTGTGCATTGATTTTATCCGCAGGCGAAAACGCGTAAAGCCGCTTGCCAGTGAGCAAGTGATGCAACCTCGACAGCTAACTAAAGAGAACCATGATTTGGAGCAGGCAGTAAGACGGCTGCCGCAGGAGCTCCGGCTGCCTCTTGTAATGTATTACTTTGACAAAAAAAATGCCAAGAGTATTGCCGAAGAGCTGCACATCTCGCACTCGGGAGCATGCCAGAGAATCAGAACGGCAAGAAAAGAACTGCACAAATTCCTGACAGAAAGGGGACAGGATGAATAGCGAATGTAAGAAAATCAGAGACCAAATTGCAGACCTTATTTCGGGAATCTTGTCGGAGCCACAGGTACAAGCACTACAGCAGCACTTAGACGAATGTTCAGCCTGCCGGGATTATGCGCGCGCATTAAAACAGGAAGACGAATTGTTGGCCGAATTTTTTGCTAAGATTGAAACGAATATGACAGACCGCGAGGAGCACGTACTCAAAGCGATAAGCCGCTCCGGTTTGTCTGAACAAAGTGACAAACTTTCAATAGGGAGAACAATTATGAAAAGTCGAATCATAAAATTATCCGCTGCGGCGGTGATAATTGGAGCAGTAATGCTGTCAATACATCTCTGGGATAAGTCAACACCATCAGCATACGCTTTCGAGCAAACCGTTGAAGCGATGCAAGGCAAGCGGTCGTTTCACATACAAACATATTTTCAGAACCGTCGCAAGGATGAGTTTTGGGCGGAGTACGACGAAAACGGGAAAGTGATTCGTTATCGGCAGGAAGAAGGAAAAGGCCGTTATGGGCCCTACGTAACTCTGTGGGAAAATGATATTCGAACGACATACCATCCGGACGGTATCAAAATGATCTCCCGTGTCGGCAACACGGAACCTGAACTGGAGGAGTTCGATCCAGAGACCGCAGCAAAAGAGATTTATGAACATGTAGCTGCAGGCCGAGCAATCATGGAAATTCAGAAGCCTTCGCCTTATGCAGGCCTGATCACCATAAATGTGACTCGTAAGGACAGACCACTCAGACAAGTTCTGCTTGTTGATCCTGATACGAAATTCGTTACTCGGATTGATAATTATTGGGATGCTGATGGGGAACGTGAGTTCCACAAAGGAATTGAGCTACTGGAATACAATCAGATTATTGATGCGAACATGTTCAGTCCAGAGTTTCCTGAAGACACAATCACAATAGATCAGGTTTCACAAGAAGTCGGCCTCGCTCAGGCTGACATGAGTAATGAGGAGGCTGCCTGTGAAACCGTACGCCAAGCCTTGGAAGCCTGGGCCGCGGCCGATTATACCAAGGCTGGGAAACTCTTCGGCGGCGCCCCACCCGAGTTGCTGCTGACAGAGCGTTATAGCAGCTTACAGCCCATCAGCATTATTTCCATCGGTCGCCCGGTACCGATTCAAAACATAAAACCTGTGTTCAGGATAAAGTGCACATACGAGGTCGAACATGACAGCCAAGTAAAGACTGTCAGTCCGACATTTACTGTTATTGCAGTCGATGGTCAACCGGGACGCTGGTATGTAGGCTGGTGGATTATGCACACCGATCTTGAAGTCGACGCACAAGACAGCATTGTAAAGGGGACAATTGTGCCCGGCGAAAAAGTAGGTGACTATACGCTTGGTATGAGCAAAGACGATGTTCTAAAAAGTCTGGGAAAACCAAACAATATTTTCTACGAGCAAGAAACGTATACTCTGCACAATCTTCCGAGGAAGTATTACATGTGTTTTGAGGGTGGCATTTCCTTTCTGATTGTTGATGGTTCAGTCAAAGGGATTGGAGTGGGAGAGCCTTTCTATAAATTCACTAATGGGTTGGGAGTAGGCGACTCGGAGCAGGACATCATACAAGCCTTTGGCGATGATTTTCAGCTTTATGAATCAAAATGGAAGGATTTTCTCATTTACAAAGATAAAGGTCTCACGTTTGAAATTCACAAGGAGAACCGAACTGTAATAGAGATCAATGTTTCTCGCAGCGGTTAGGGGATAATGCTCAGCGAACAGCGGACTATGAAAAAGTGACATAATAGGTTCCTCCTTCAATGGAGGGCACAAACCGGCCGGGCTTTTTGGCTCGGCCTTTTTTATGCGCTTCTGACGACAAATGCGACAATTTTCCTCCCAGGGGCCACTTTTTTTATTTTTTTTTGTCGCAAACATTGCTAATCCCGCACTATATAGTGAAAACACGAATCCTGAAAAGTTTTTTGAGGTGCTGATATGCCTGAGACCGATAAATACTACATTGAACGTTGTTTGGATGGCCATCCGGACGATTTTCGCTACCTTGTGCGGCGCTATCAGGCGGTTCTGTTAGCCCATCTGGCCGGGAAATTCGGTAACAAGGACAGTGCCGAGGAGGCCGCCCAGGAGAGCCTCGTGCGGGCCTACTTCAATATGGGCAAACTGAGAAAGACGGAGTCGTTCTTTTCCTGGCTGCTCGGTATCGGCGACCGCGTCGCAAAGGAACAACAAAGAAAAGAGCAAATCCGCCACCAGCGAGAAGCTATCCGTTCGTACTCGGAGGAAGCTGGCAGCCCGGAACTTTCACAGGACTACGGTCTCGAAGCGGCAATCGCCGAGCTGCCTGAGGCGTACAGGAGAGTTGTTCTGCTGCGATATTACGGTAGCTACTCCTGTAGTCAGGTCGCCGAGCAGTTCGATATGCCGTTGGGCACAGTTACAAAAACACTTTCGCGGGCCTATGTGATGCTGCGTAAAACGCTCGAGCAGCAGAAAAAAGAAGAAATTTATGAGGTGTGAAAATGAATTGCACAGAAAGTAAAGAACTTTTGGTCGCCTACGTTGAGGGACTTTTGGACGAAACTGAGAAACAGCAAATCGCCGAACATCTTAAGGATTGTCCGGCGTGCCAAGCTGAATCAGCAGAAGTAAGGGCCCTTCGAGACCGTCTGGTTAAAAATGGTAAGGTCTTATCCGACAGCCGGCTTGAGGATGAGGTCTTGAACAGGATTATTCGGGAGCAAAACGTAAAGCTCAAAGCCGGCGCCGAGGCCAGCGTGGGCCTTAGAGTAAGGAGAATAATAATGGAAAGCCGAATTACAAGACTGGCAGCCGCTGCAGTGATAATTATCGCGGTGCTGGTAGGTGTACATCAAATTGGTGGAGGCACTGTGACTTTTGCCCAAGTCATCGAACCTATCCTCAATGCGCGGACTGTAGTCTACGACTTCATTATCGGCGACGAAAAAAGGGATCCGGTCATTATGCACGAGATAGTCGTGGGTTCACAAATCAGAAGGACCGTATCGAACATACCCGGCATGACCCAAATCATTGACCTGGAGAATGGGAAAATGTTAGTACTACTCGATGCCGAGGAAAAAACAGCGGTGTATGTTGATATAAAGGGCAAGCTTCAGGAAAGATCGAGAGGCTACATAGAGTTTGTCCGGAAGGTCCTTATGGAGTTAAAAGACAGTCAAAAAGTTGAAAGGCTTGGCGAGCAGGAAATCGACGGACGAAAAGCTATCGGATTTTCAGGCCGGGGCAATAATAATCAAGAATTGAAGATATGGGCCGATCCCAAGACGGCTGTTCCGATACGTGTAGAACTTCGATTAGGGTTCCCTGCGGTTTTCAAAAATTTCCAATTTGATGTACCCATAAAGGACTCGCAGATTAGTATGGACGTGCCGGATGGTTATACATTAGACGAAGCCGAAATCGACTTCACGAAAGGCACCGAGGAAGACTTCATTGAGAGCCTTCGTATCTGGGCCGAGATCCTGCTGGACGGTACGTTCCCGGAGGCAGTAGGGACGGAAAGTTTTATGAAACAAATGCCTCTGATTGGAGAAAAGATTGCTCAATCGGGCCTCTCGGAAGATGAAGCAGCGAAACTTGGAGCAAAACTTGGGATGACACTTCCACGAGGAATGTTCTTCCTCCAAATATTAGAAACCGAGGACAAATATCACTATGCCGGCAAAGGCGTAAAACTCGGCGATGCCGATAAGGCGATATTCTGGTATCAGCCTGAGAACTCGCAGAACTGGCGCGTTATCTACGGCGATTTGAACGTTAAAGATGTCGCCCCAGAAAATCTGCCAAAATTGGACGACGAGAAGTATACCCAAATGACACCTGTGGAAGTGGCTCAGGCATTCTTCCAGGCATGTGCGGATGAGAATTGGCAAGAAGTTCTCAAGTTTCGTCCGACTTCGCGGGTCCCTCAATGGTTGAGAGATCAATATGGCGGTTTGGAGATCATCAGTATTGGAGAACCCTTCAAAACCGACGAATATCACGGATGGTATGTACCTTACGAAGTCAGGCTGAAATCCGGTCGCATTAAAAAATACAATTTGGCCTTACTAAACAGAGCAAAAGGCTTGCAGGTTGACGGTGGGCTTTAATAAAGCAGTCTGATTGTCTCACAATTAGTATGTCATACAAAGGCCGGGCTTGTTTAGCTCGGCCTTTTTTGTGCGCTTTTTGGGCTAAAATCGGTTTTTAGGTCCACAAGGTCAAATATAACGGAAAAAGTCTGTTTCCTTTATACTAAAGTGTGTAGCTTAGTTGTTATATTGGTGACAATCGATTGTTAAAAAGTTCAGGACTTTTCGATGCTGGAAGACAAGCTACTGATATGGAAGTTCAATCGCGGCAACAGAGACGCTCTGCGGCGGGTCTATGAAAAGTACAAAGATGATTTGGTGACGCTGGCGGCTGCCCTTTTAGTTGATGTCAGCTCTGCCGAGGATGCCGTACACGATGTTTTTGTGTCCTTCATTAAATCCGCTGATAAGTTTCGACTCACCGGCAGTCTGAAAGGCTATTTGGCAACCTGTGTTGCAAACAATGCACGTAACAGAAACAAAGCAGGACAAAGACACCAAAGCATCGGGTTGGATGAAGCAGGGTCTGTTTCATCAGATTCAAACAGGCCGGAATACAGCGCGATATTCGGCGAAGAATTGAGACAGCTCAGTTGGGCTCTTTCACAAATTCCATACGAGCAGCGTGAGGTCTTAATCCTGCACGCCTGCACCGGGATGAAATTTGGAGCTATCGCCGCACAGCAGAGCGTTTCAATCAATACGGCGCAGGGCCGGTACCGGTATGCGTTGGACAAACTGCGGTCAATGTTAAATGGTGAGGTGAAAAAATGAGACCGGCAGATGACATACATAAGTCGCTCAGGAAATTAAAATTAAAAGCCAGCGCCGAACTGGACAAAAGAGTTCACGATGATATCTCCAAGGCACTGGCTGAATCCGAAAAAACAGACTCGGCTACACCACAGCCGAATATAAGGAGAATAATTATGAAAAGTAGAATTACAAAATATGCCGCTGCGGCGGTGATAATTATTGCGATACTGATAGGCGTACATTATCTGGGTGGCTCGATTGACGGCGCAAGTGTCGCATGGGCTGAGGTAGTTGAGCAAATCAACAACTATACAAAATATAAATGCCGTCAGAGAGTTGTTCGGGAGAAAGGCCCACAATATCCAACGATGCAGGTATATCATCTGAACCTTTCGCAAAGGCGGCAGGAAGTTGAAGACGGCTCCATACATATTATTGATATGCGGGGAACCGATGCGATAACTGTAGAGCTTTATCCAGACGAGAAACGGGCGGTAGTGACAAATCTTATTGGGTCTGGTCCCAGAAAAGACCCGCATATAATTGATATGGTCAAGCGGTTTGAGCAGGAGTCTCCTGAAAGGCTTGGCACAAGAAAGCAAGACGGAAAACTGCTACACGGCTTCAGGCATCAGCCAAATAAGTACAATGAATTCACGGTATGGGTAGATGCGGAGACAAAGCTGCCGGTTGAGATAGAGATTAAACACCTTAATAGAGGACAAACCATTTTTCTGGATGACTTTGAATTTGACTTTGAGCTGGACCCGTCAGCTTTCAGTACAGACGTCCCTGATGGATACGAAGTAAAAACCATAATTGAGGATTATCGGCTGGTTGAGTCGAAGGAAATAACCGCTGAAGATATTCGAAGCGAACTCAATCATACCGCATATACAGTGGGAAAACTTCCATGGTTAGAGAAGCTGATAATTATGCAGGTTGTTAATCCTTCTTCCAAAGTTGGCAAAGCGTATTTGACTGGGATGATAACCGATGATGACAATAATATAATAATCAATCAGTCGAATATGCACAGTGATTATAAAGAGGGGTATATGGGGTGGATACTCAAGGAGCAGCTTGTTATTGAGGCTTCTAGTGGAGCGAAGCTGTATACACATCCAAACAGCTCTACAGCTGCCCGCTGTTTTCTGGAAAGTTTTGCCGAGGCAAATCCTGAATTTTTTGATATTAAAAATCTCAGCGAAGAAAGATTTACCAGGATGATTGTCATGCCGGACGGAGCAATTATGGACTTGGTAGCCAATAAACAAATGAGCAACGAAAAATTACAGCAGCTTGTCGAGTCCTTAATAGAAATTAAAGCGAATTGATTATTACATCTGCAGGCTTCACAGGAACTGCATTGAGCAAAAACTCAGAAACGTACCGGGTCATCTATGGTGACCTGAGTGTTAAGGATGTGTTGCCAAAAAATCTGCCGAAGTAGGTTTGCTGAGCGAATATAATGTTTCTTACAAAGGCCGGGCTGGTTTGGCCCGGCCTTTTTTTATGCCAAATTTTGCGGAAAAATCGAAGAATTCACGTTGAAAAGTAAAATCCAACCGAAAAAAACGATTTTATTTAGAGTAAAATGTATCCGGCCATCGTTATACTAATGACAATCGATTGTTCTGATATCAGGTAAGTGAGTTGCAGATGCTCGAAGATAGATTGCTTCTGTGGAGATTTAAGTGCGGCAGCAGAGATGCTTTCCGACTTATCTATGATAAGTATGCCGGTGATTTGCTAACGTTAGCAGCTAATCTTCTGGACGATGGCAGTGCCGCCGAAGACGTTGTGCAGGATGTTTTCATCTCGTTTGTAAAAGCCGTGGAACAGTTTCGCCTGAGAGGGAGTCTAAAAGGCTATCTGGCAACTTGTGTCGCTAATCGCTCACGTGACTACATCCGCAAAAAAAGGCGGCAGCAAACCGTTACGGTGAGCGAAGCAGGACAAATAACATCAGATGCAAAAAGCCCCGTTCAATTGGTGATACGCAGTGAAGAGTTGCAAAAATTGAGTCATGCGATGACTGAGCTTCCTTACGAGCAGCGAGAGGTCGTTGTACTTCGCCTGCATGGCGAGCTGAGATTTAGACAAATAGCCAGCTTACAGAGAGTTTGCGTTAAAACAGCCCTGAGTCGGTACCGATACGGATTGGATAAACTGCGGTCAATCTTAAATGGTGAGGTAAAAAAATGAGACCAGCAGAAAATATGGAAAAACTTATAAAGAAACTACGTTACGATGCCGGCGCCGAGACACATGACAGGATTCTTGGCAATGTCTTACAGGCGCTGGACGCAACTGAAAAACAGAAATCAGGCGCAACTGCGCCGAATATCAGGAGAACAATTATGAAAAGCCCAATTACAAAATTAGCCGCTGCGGCGGTGATAGTCGTTGCAGCACTTATCGTTGTAAGTCAGATTGGCGGCTCAGGCGTTGCCCTTGCTGATGTCCTGGCGAAAGTCGAGCAGGCCCGGGCATTTATGTACAGAATGAAGATGGTTATGACCGGCTCTATTGTTCCGGGCCAGACGGGCACCGATATGGACGGCACCATTACCATATCCGCCGATTACGGAATGAAGTGGGAAATGCTTATGACAGATCCCAATTCCGGCGAGTGGCTGACCACCCTGATGTACATAATCCCCGACCAAGGGATGGCGGTCACCCTTGTGCCGGAAAAGAAGCAGTATATGCGGATGGAGTTTGGTGATGAGTGGCTCGTCCAGATGAAGAAGCAGAACTACGACCCCAGAGAGATGATAAAGCAGATCATTGACTGCGAATACACCGAGCTGGCCCCATCGGTCGTTGACGGCAGAAGAGTCCAGGGCTTTGAGACGACCGACCCGGCAGTGCTCGGCGGCGTGGGCGGAGACGGAGACGTCAAGTACACCCTCTGGGTCGACGCCCAGAACTGGCTGCCTGTCCGCTCCGAGATGGACTTCCAGATCGGTGACCAGATGCACGTCCATGCCGTCACCTGCGATTTCAAGTGGGATATTCCCGTTACCGCAGCCGACTTTGAGCCGGTCATACCCGAGGACTATACCACTCTGCCGATGGACGGCATGAAGATGCCGAGCATGAGCGAAGAAGGCGCTATCAAAGGCTTGAAGTTTTTTGCCGAGATCACCGGCAGATACCCGAAGTCGCTCAACATGATAGATCTTGCCCAGGAAATGGTCGCCTTGCGGGACTCTCCGCACTTAAGGCAGCTCATCCAGGAAATGGGGGACCAGGCAAAACAGGCCGATGAGGCGGATAAGGACCGGCTGCGCGACGAGCTCATGAAGAAGTCCATGGAGATGATGCAGTCGATCCAGTCACCGGCCATGTTCTACATGATGCTGGTCCAGGGCAAGAAGGACCCGGCTTATTACGGCCGGAAGGTTACGCCCGAATTTCCGCACGCGGTGCTGCTGCGGTGGAAAATCGAGGCGGGTAACTACCGTGTGATATTCGCAGACTTAAGTGTCGCAGAGGTCACCGCCGATGAGCTGGCTGAGCTTGAAGCTGCGCCTCTAAATACTGAGCCTACCGCCATCAGGCCTCAGCCGGCTGACGGAGCGGCGGCTAACGCACTTGCCGAGGTAGAACTGAGCTGGATGCCGGGTGCCTTTGTGAACGAGCACAAAGTGTACTTCGGAAGCGCGACGGACGAGCTCTCCCTATTGGCTGAGTTCACCGATTCTTGTAGCGTCATGGCACCGGCTTTGGAAAGGGCCACCACCTATTATTGGTGTGTCGATGAAGTCCAGCCGGATGGCTCCATCGCAGCCGGGGACGTCTGGAGCTTCAACACGGGCAAGCTGGTCGGCTGGTGGAAGCTTGATGGCGATGCTAACGACAGCTCCAGCAACGGCAACCATGGAACTGTAAATGGTGACCCGAATTGGGTTATAGGCCGAATAGGCGGCGCTCTGCAATTTGATGGGGTTGATGACTGTGTCCAGACCGATTATGCAACCGACTTGCCTGTCTGGACCGTATCGATCTGGGTGAATAGCCCTGCCGCCCCTTCATCAGCGGTGCCGGCTGGACCGGTTCACCGGGAGAATAATTTTCAGATTAACTGGAACCACTCCTCTGCAGATTTCCGCGGAGCGGCAGGCTTGCGCGTTGGAGATAAATGGTACGCTGCAAGCTTCGGAGAATTAGAGGCCAACAAATGGTATCACCTTGCAGCCACGTATGATGGAGAGAATCTCAAGGCTTACAAAAATGGCGTTCTAATCACGGATAATCCGGATCCTTCAGGGGCCCCGGACAGAGAATGGGCAACCTTGAAGCTTGCAAGACATTCAATCCACGGGGACTATTTCGAAGGGACCATCGATGATGTTCGCATTTATAGTTATGACCTCAGTGCCGACGAGGTGGCAGCGATTTATGCGGCCCAGGCAGAGGAGAAATAGCTTTTTAAGGGCTGTGAAAAAGTAACATGGTAGTCCTCCTTTAATTGGATGTTGCAAACAGGCCGGGCTGATTTGGCTCGGCCTTTTTTGTTTCGTTGGAGCACAGCCAGCCGAATCGCGGTTCAAATCAGCGATTGGTCTTGGCCGGTTTTCTGCCCGGCATTCCGCCGTAATAGGGATACTTGTCGAAGACGTCTGCCTTGCCTAAAGCACGCGGGTCCTTAGTTGCTTTCAGTTCGGCCATCAAAGCGGCGGCGAGTTTGCTTTTTACTTTGGCATAGTCGGGCCGGTCAGCGACATTATTTAACTGATCAGGGTCCTTTCGCAGGTCATACAACTCCTCAGCTGGACGCTTTCCAAAACCAAGTTCAAATAGTCTGCTGACCTTCGGGTCATCACGGTACTTCAACATGTAAGATTTCGTAGGCGCCGCATCAATGTCACCGTAACCATAAAATGTGCCGAGTGGACGGGATACAACTATATCTGTAGGTTGGGCATACCCTTTGGGGTCACCGGCAGGCCAGCGGTCCGGTTTGAAGTTACGGATGTACAGAAAATCATGTGTCCGTATCGCCCGCATTGGATAACCTGCCATACCTGTTTCCTGGCAGGGCACATGACGTTCCTTGCCGGTCAGGACGTGGTCGCGCTTCGGGTCCACTCGCCCCGATTTGCCCGAGGTCAGCACGTCGAGGAAACTCTTAGCGGTCATCTCTGGGGTGGGCTTCAGTCCGGCTGCTTCGAGAAACGTCGGCGCCAGGTCAGACAGGCTGATAAAGTCCTCCACAACCCGGCTGCCCTTGACTCTTGCAGGCCAGCGGACCGCAAGCGGGACGTTCGTGCCGAGATCGTACAGGTTGCTCTTGCACCGCGGGAACGGCATGCCATTATCGCCGGAAATTACGATCAGCGTGTTGTCCAGCTCACCGTTTTCTTCCAGAACCTTCAGCAGCTCGCCCACTTCGGTGTCGAAGCGCTGAACCTCCCAGTAGTAGTCACAGATGTCCGTGCGAACCTCTTTGCTGCTCGGCAGGCACGCTGGCACTTCTACATCCTCAGGCTTCATCGCGCTTTTGATGCCGGACTGCCATTTATAGCCCCGGTGTGGGTCGTAGCTGCCGAACCAGAAGCAGAACAGCTTGCCTTGCGGCCGGGCTTCGAGGAACTGTTTGAAATCTTTATACTTTGGCCCTGCTGGGTTGCGTGTTCGGCCACCCGGCTCATTGCGGCCTGGTCCCCACCCTTTGCGGGTAAATCCGATGTGATAACCGGCCTGTTCCAGCATGTCCGGATACACGTCGAACTTTGCCGGCAGTGTGCTCCAGAGGTTGCCGCCCTCTTCCAGCCGCCAGTGCCACTGTCCCGTTACAATCGAACCACGGGACGGCGTACACGAGGGGGCCGTAACAAATGCGTTCTCGAACAACACGCCCTCGCGGGCCACCCGGTCGAAGGTCGGCGTCTTGACGACCTTGTCCCTCGCGATGCCGGCGTGCGGCCACGACCAATCGTCAGCAAGACAAAAGAGAATATTCGGGCGGTTCTTCGCAGACTCGCCTACAAACTGCTGCGTGAAGCTCGCACATCCCGGCACGGCCAGCGATGCAGCACCCACACCCACAGTTTTCAGAAAATCACGACGCGTGTAAGCAACTGTTTCCATGCCTGTCTCTCCTACTTTTAGTTTACTTTTCTCATTCTGTCTGGAACCTTAGCCCCAACATCCAACCGCCATGCTGTCAGGCGCTTCTGCAGCTCGGCGGCTTTTTTGGGCAGTTTCCCAGCCAGGTTGTGTTCCTCTGCTATATCTTCGGCGAGGTTGTAGAGCTCGACCACGCCGTTATCAAAGAATTCAATAAGCTTCCAGCTGTCCTGTCGGATCGCCCCGGACGACCGCCCACCGAGGAAATGCGGCTTTTTGAGCGGATAGTGCCAGTAGATTGTGTTGCGGGCAAGCTCGGCCTCGGGGTTTTTGAGCAACGGCAAGATAGAGACACCATCAAGATGTTGGCACGGGTCTGCTCTGAGCCCGGCGAACTGGAGAAACGTTGGATAGAAGTCAACATTGCTTGTCGGCGTGTCGCAAACACTGGCTGCTTTCACCACTTTGGGCCAACGAATGATTAATGGCTCGCGGATGCCGCCCTCATAAAGGGTAGACTTGCCGGCTCGCAACGGGGCGTTAGAGGTTACACGGTCTTCCCCACCGTTGTCGCTTGTAAAGATTAGAATGGTGTTTTCGGCCAGGCCCAATTCGCCGAGTTTATTCATAATCATGCCGACACCTTCATCGATGCTTTCGAGCTGCGCAGCAAGGTGTGGGTTGTTCTGTCGGGACGTATTTGTTCTGCCGGCGCCGGGCTTTTTTTCATACTTGGCGACCAGCTCGGCCTTGCCCTGCAGCCGGGTATGGACGGCATAATGACTCAGGTAGAGAAAGAAGGGCCCATCCTTGTGCCGCTCGATGAACTCGATTGCCTCAAGGTTGCACCTGTCGATGAGATACTCCCTGCCGGGCAGACGTTTTGCGATTTGCCTGTTGAAGTGATAGGGATGAAAGTAGCTGCCGCCGCCGATGCCGCGGTTTTCTGAGACAATCACTTCGTCAAAGCCGTGCCGGCTGGGTGGGAATTCTTTCGCACCGTGGTTAGCATAACCAGTAAGGTGCCACTTGCCTATGATACCTGTGGCGTAACCGGCCCGCTTTAGCATCTCGGCGGTGGTGATATGGTCAGTCGAAAGGTGGTTTGCATCGTTTGGACGAAGGTAATCGGTTATCCCCACCCTTGCCGGATATTGCCCCGTCATCAGGGCTGCGCGATAAGGCGAACAGACCGGGGCTGCTGCGTAAGCGTCGGTAAACTTCATGCCCTGGCTCGCCAGTTTGTCGAGGCTGGGCGTTTCATTAAAGGTGCTGCCATAGCATCCCAGCTCGGCCCAGCCCAGGTCATCGGCCAGGATGAAAATGATGTTGGGTCTTTGGGCAGATGCCTTGTCCGAAATTGGCCCAGAGACACCGACGCATCCCGGCTTGAGGAGTATCGCTGTCCCCAGGCCTACGGCTTTTAAAAAATCGCGACGTGTGTAATCCCGTATACTAATGTTTCTTTTCTCCTGTTCTCGTTTGGCTTATGCTGGTATCGGTTATTTGCAGTTGAAGAATTTTTTGCGTCCCGCCGGTAATCTTAGCTTGCTCACTCATCCTAATCGGCCAAAGCCAGATTATCTTTTCGCTGTCAGCAACAACAAGCATCTTCCGGCGTAACTGCTGCGGCACTTTTGCAGCGGTCAGGAATTTGCCCACCTTTTTATCTGACGCCAGCCCCAATGGCCAAAACCTATCGCCGGCTTTGCGAAAACGAACCACTAAAGGTAATTTAAGCCTATCCAAATCAAACCACTCGATAAATCTCGATGCTCGATGCTCGATGCTCGATGCTCGATGCTCGTCCCTCGTCCCTCGTTTTTCGCTTCCTGTCGCATCGAAAACAGCTGCCTCTATCGAATAACGGCCGAATTTCATCTGGCCGGGGACTTCCAAGACGACAGACGACAGAAGACAGAGGACAGAGGACAGATTTCTGACTTCTGACTTCTGCGGGCGAGCAAAAATCAGATTACCATATTCGCGCTGAACCACAAAACCACCTGGCAATTCGATTTTCCTCCCACCAACATTTTGCTCTGCCAATTGCAATATCCTTTTGAAATGTCGGCGCGTCAAATCCCGCTCCCCGCTGCCGACAGCAGTCAAACTTCGCCGAACCAGCTCAACTTTTACTGCGAGAGGCTGAGTCAAAAACATCTGCAAATTCAGCTTCAGCATGTTGGCCGAGCAATCGGTGAGCTCCGGCCAAGCCTTCCGGGCACAATTGCAAACCAAACTATAAAATTTGCGGGCCGACTCAGCCAACTCGGATAATTCCTCCACGATAGAGCCGCTGCAATCTTGCTGTAATGCCGGAAGCAGACGATGCCGAATAAAGTTTCTCCTGTATGTACAATCAGCATTTGTATGGTCCTGGCGCCATTTTAGATTTCGTTTCTTGAGGTACTCAATAATCTCGTCTCGCCTGACACAGAGCAATGGCCTTACAAGCCGAATATCGTCGGCAAAGACCCGTACCGGCCAGATACCGCCAAGGCCGCGAAAGCCTGTCCCGCGAACCAAGCGCTGCAAGATGGTCTCGGCATTATCGTTTTTCTGATGTGCCGTTGCTATCCATTTGCAGTTTCCGGCCTTTGCAATATCAAGCAAACTCTTAATCCGCAGCTGCCGAGCGGCTGTCTCAATCGATAGTTTATTTTTGTGGGCAAACCCGCGTACGTCCAATCGTTTTGTCGTTACGGCTAACTTAAGTTTCGCTGCCTGTGCGATAACAAAATCTTCGTCCAACTCCGCATCAGCTCCCCTTAACTGATGATTTATATGCGCGCAAACAGCATCGGCACTTAAAATGTTCTCGGTCAACAGCTGCCGCATTGCATACAGAAGCGCCGTCGAATCAGCTCCACCTGAAACGGCCAACACAAGCCTATCCGCCGAGTCAAAAAGGCCGTTCGCTTTTATAAAATCAGCAACTTTGCTCTCGAATTCCAACAGCATTTTTAATCCATAAAAAAAGGGCCTGATATCCAGCCAGGCCCCAGACTATATCTCAAAACTCTACCTCATACTTTTTGTCAACGTCGTTTAGTTTTTTCCTCGGTTTTGGTCAGCACAGCGATGCGACTTTCTGCAAAATCCTTGTAATATTGCGGTATCACTTCATCTGTAAGGACCTGCTGATAAAGCTCGAGTGCCTCTGCCCTGCGGTGAAGCCTTCTATCCAGAATATACGCCGCCTTATACTTGGCAGGATGGATAGTATAACGGTCCCACTGATATGCCCTTTTGTAGTACGATACCGCTATCGTATAGTCCTTGAAATACTCGTAAATTCCAGCAGCCCCGAAGGCGGCATCGTCGATCTTGTCACTTGTCCTATGTTTCTCAATGAGCTGGTTGTATTTATTCAAAGCCAGGCGCAATGTATCTTCATCTTTAAGAAAGGGCAGCGGTCCGGCCGACTTTTCAATCTGCAATGCCTCCTCGTAGAGGGCGTCCGCTTCGGGAATGGAAGTATCCGCTTTCAATCTCGGCCCAGCGAAGATGCCCGCAATGGTGTAGTTATATTGGATAACAGATTCGAGGTCTGCCAGCTCTTTTTTGGCCCACTGAAGTTTCATATTATTGCCCATCCTTGTATAGTAGTTTATGAGCAATTCAAGACCCTGCCGATATGCCTGCCGATTAAGCGCCACCTGCTCGATGATATCGGTCTCACCGGCATCAGCAATCGAAATTACAGGAGCTGCCCCAGTGTAAGCGGGCGCAAGCTGACTTCTGCCGGTGTCAACGCCCCTGCAGCCAACCAGCACGTTCAATAACACTATAAGCACTGCGGTTAAAATTGTCCTTGCCATAATGGCCTCCTTTCAACCTTGAACCTAATCTTACGGATACAAATTAACAACCGGAAACCTCTACACGCGTATATATAATATAGGGTAAAATCAATCATCAATTATCAATTAAACAGGTGCCCGTCAAGGATAAACTCTTAAAAAATATTCAGCCTTGAGTCTGAAGAAAATAAAAAAAGTGAGCTAAAGTTATGAGAATGTTGAGCTTACTGCACTTTAGGCACTCCAAACTTTTTACCAGGGTGGATATTATATCAGCAGCTGCCGCCAACTTCAAAAACTGTTCCCATAGCAGCAAATGGCCTCGACAGAACAGGCCACAGAGGGAAATAGTGGAAAATCTTTTCAAAACAGAGGGTGTTATAGGTCATTTGCCCGGTCCGAATAGGTTGAATGAATTGTTATCGCTTTTTCTGAAAGTCTCTAACAAAATGAGGTTTTGGTTGTTGAAGGCATGAGATTGCCACGCGAACCTACGGTTCGCTCGCAATGACAATCTTTTTGTCAGAGGGCTGCTCTGTCGAAAGACCTCAGTGTCATTCTGAGGCCTTCGCGGCGATCAAGGGTAAACTCCGCGAATAATCTCGCTGTTTCCGAGTGATAAAGAGATTCTTCACTTCGCTTTGCTCCGTTCAGAATGACATTTACCATAAGTTTTCAATAGAGCATTAGAGGGCCTACGGAAACTGTGAGGGACTACCCTACCTGTCAAGTTGCAGGCGCTGCCTGATTGCCTGCTGTTCGTAGAGTTCAATTCGCTCCTTAATTTGCTGCGCAAGTTGTTCCTCCCCGGCAACGCGAGCAAGATTGAGCGCCTTCTCTGCAGACAAAATGGCCTTGCGGAATTGGCCCACTCTGGCATAGCTTGCTGCCAGAAAGTTGTGCAGTATCGGCGATTTGTCGACGTCTGGTTTAAGAGAGACAGCTTTGGCGTAATGGCTGAGAGCGTCATCGCTCTTTCCCTCGGCAGCCAGCGCCGCGGCAAGGTCGTAGTGAAGCTTGCCATTGTTCGGGTCAAGGCGCACCGCCTCAGATAAATGCACCATGCTTTCCCTGAACTTTCTTGTGTAAAAAAACGCCATTCCAAGGTTGTAATGCATGCCTACGGCGTTGTACTGCTTGTCGAGGCCTTGTGGCATACGCCTCAAAGCCTCTGAGAGATGTCTGATGGCCTGGTCGAATCTTTTCTGGTGCAGCAGTGCCATCCCCAGGTCGTGGTGCACGAGGGCGTTGTCCGGATCAAGCCGTATGGCATTGGTTAAGTGGGCCATTCCCTCCTTAAGCTTTCCTTTGACATTGTACAGAAGAAATCCCAGCTTCCGGTGCGCCTGCACGTTGTTCGGGTTTATTTTCAGCGCCTCTCTGTACTCAGCTATCGCGTTATCCGGCTCACCGTATTTGTAAAACTCATTTCCGGCCCTGACAAACGAATAATCGTTGAGGAATTTTTCGCGGATTTTTTTGATTGCCGTGGGCTTAGCGTTGACAAACTCCGGTATGTTGGCAGCGCGGTCCGGGGCGGTAAAATGTTCTAACAGGACGGCAGGACTGCTGCGTCCTTGTTCGTCGATGTGGGCCAGGAAAAGCTGCGTGTAGGCCGAATTTGCTTTGGAGGAAAACACCAGCCATTTGCCATTGGGTGACCAACTGTGCCAGGAGTTCATCAGAGGTGTGTTGGCACGCAATCTTCTGGCCTTGCCTCCCTCAGCGGGTATGATGTAAAGCTCGCTGTCAGGCTGAAGCAGCATATAACTCTTCGCTTTGCAGAAGACAATCCATTTGCCATCGGGTGAATATTTCGCGAAGTAGTTGCTCATACCGTTGTCGGAGGCTCCCTCGATTGGCTCGGGCTTGCCGCCTTTTCCATCGTTATATGGAATTCTGTACAAGTCGAACAAAAAGGGTTTTCCATCTTCGGTGAATTCTTTGCACTCTTCGCGGGTCAGAAGCACCTTGCCCATACCCTTGGTGTGCTTGAGGTCGTACGCTTTGGCTCTGGCAAAAACGATATACTTGCCATCGGGGCTCCAGGTGGGGTTGCTCTGCACACAATTTGGGTCATCTGCTCCCGGCAATGAGAGGAAGGTTTGCGTTTGCCGGTTGTATATACAAAGAATCCCTTTGATCGGGAAAAACAGTTGAGAGAAGGCCAGAGGCGGCATCGGAACAAAGACGGACTTATCCTTGACTGTGCTGACCACGAACCTGCCGTCCGGAGAGACCTGAGAAAGCAAACCGAAGGTCTGTTCTTCATCCTCCTTCCTGTAATCGTTCCACGTTATGATATCGCTGGTAGCCAGGACCATTTCTTCTGCGACCCGTGCAATAACGTATGAGCCCTTACTATTGGCGTAATCCACATCCATCGCGAGGGTTTTGGCATCGGCGGTAAACGAGTGGCAGTTTCCACAGACGGGCAATTTCTCGAGGATAACCGGCGGCTGCTTCGGCGAAGAGATTGCCCCAAAACGCCACCGGATGCGCGAGGGGTCTTTGACGGCATCGACAAAGGGCAAATCCACTTCCCGGTAAAACAAGGGCGCGCCGACCTCGTCTCTGGATGTACTGATTGAGATTCGGCCGCCCGACAGGATTTCTTCCGGGGCCGAGCGATTGACGCCCAGCACGGTAACCTCTGCTTCCTTTTCCAGGGTTCGCTTCTTTATGGCCTCCCATTCTTTGGCCCTGGGCCTGAACTGCTGTCTGGAAGTCAGGAAATTCATCCGTCCATCGGTGTCCTGGAATTTGATAGTGACCAGCCAGGTGTCGGATTCGGCTTTGCCATCTTTCCAACGAAATGTAGGTGCCACAATTTCCGGGGGAAAAAGCGTCTCATTAAGCGGATAGAGAATCGTCAGCCCGCTGTATTCCGCTTCATCTCGATAAACTGCCAATATATCCTCTATGTGGACTGTGGGTTTGCGGAAAACGATTAGCGTGACCGCTGCAATAATGACAGCCACTATGCTAATGCCCACGACGAGATATATGACTGATTTGCGCATAGCTCATCCTCTGACGGATGTCCCTGCCCCCGCAATCCTAATCACCTTATGCCAAAAAACACGAAAGCTCGTCCATCCCAGATATTTCACGGTGTTTTCAAGACCGTTTAGAACGTGTATGGTAGGGCTGTGCCCAATCGCGTTCGGCACAAAAATCGTGGGCAAGAACCGGACGTAGGACCAAAGGCCCTTGCAACATAATTTTACTTACTACTTCATCACATCAGCGATGACTTCTTTTATCTCCTCTCGCATCTCAGCATTTCTCCTGATAGTTTCGTCTTTATAAAAGCAAACCGCAATCACTCCTCTGTATGGGTTATCAAATTCAGGAGAGCCCATTCTTTCTTTCCAATAATTGTATTGGACCCAGATACTTCCTCTTCGATAGTTGCCATAAGCAGCTATCTGTGGAATTACCTGGTGTTTATGAGGATACTTTGAGATAAATTTATCCCAACCAACCCGTTTCATAATTTGTTGCATTTCCTCGTCTGACTTATCTAAGGGCGGATAGCAGTCGAAAAGCAAGAGGTCGTGAGTTTTTTCCGAAAAGGCATTCGCCCAACCAGGATACTGATTATTCGGGAAATCGTTCGCTTCGGTCATATTGAACATTTCCATTACGGGATGATTCTGTTTATCCGAGTCATACTTTCTTACTGTTGTGTAAAATCGTATTCTTTCGTGCATTGGTGGATTAGTTATGTCCGGCTCGTGCCCTAATTGGTCGCACCAATAACCTCCGCAGACAGGTCTATCTTTCCACTCCTGCACCTTTCGTTTTATCTGGCGCTCTGTCGGATAACCGTGTTCTCCTCTAATCATGACAAAAACCTTCATTCCAAGGCTTTCAACCTTATCGTAATCAGGCCAGCCAAAACGATTTCCATAGAAGTGAGTTCCGCCCAGTTGTTTCCACATCTCCTCACAACCCGGAAGACAAGTGCCTAATATCGCCATCCTTCTTATTTTCGCAGTCGATTTAACCATCTCCCCTTTCCCCAACAAAAGCTGCATAAGTCCAACTACTGCTACAATACCAATCACAATGCCGATAATACTTTTCCTGTTCATTCCTTTCGCCTTCCAGAAATGTTAGTCTTCAACCATTAATACACAACAGAGACTACAACAGCAAAATTTATTTTTGTCAAATTTTTTAGATTTAGGTTAAGAGATAGGCAGACCTTCGGGGTGATTTTCCAACTTTTGACGCCAGCTTGTGCGTGATTTGAATTTATCGCTCATTTTTCACCTGCATATCACAAAGCACCGAACAGTACGCATCTTCCCTTAGTCATACCTAACTTCCGGTATATTAGGCCAAAAACTCGCCTTTATAATACCCAAAATCCTCTTTTCCGTCAATCGCCGAACAGACGGTCAAAAGCCCGGTTGCAACGTAGAAATGGCCTCTGCAGGGCTGACTTGCGAACCGCTCTAAAATTTTTTTAATTTTTTTTCAAAAATGCTTGACTCAAGATGAATCTGTGTTATACTTGTAATAGTTGAAGTAGTACAATTTATCAGGTAGATTTATGCAGTTTCGTATAGACAATGCTTCAGAGAGGCCCGTTTACCAGCAGATAATGGGCCAGATCAAGCACGACATTGCCTTAGGCAGACTCATCAAAGATGAAAAGCTGCCTACGGTAAGGCAATTAGCCAAACAGCTTGCCATAAACCCCAACACAATAGCCAAGGCCTACCGCCAACTGGAACAGGAAGGCATCATCGTCACCAAACCGGGTGCCGGCGCTTTCGTCGCGAATCTCGACAGCAATTTGAGCAGGTCCGTTAGAAAAAAACTCGTTTCTGAGCAGCTTGAGCGAATCGCAGTTGAGGCTTTTCACATGCAAATAGACAGGCAAACACTGTTGGAGTGGTTCAATAACACAGTTGAAAAATTCAATTGGCCTGTGAAGAAAGGGTAGTCGGATGGATGAGAACGTAATAAGAGTCGAGGAACTGGTGAAATACTTCGATGGCCGATGCGTTCTGGACGGCATTAATCTAAAAGTGCAACGGGGCTGTATATATGGCTTGCTGGGACGGAATGCTGCCGGCAAAACTACGATTATTCGGATTCTTTTAGGCCTCGAGCCGCCAACTCGCGGACAGACTCTCCTGCTGGGCGCCGAATCAGCCAACCTTTCGGCAAAAGTGCACGGACGAATAGGTTACGTAGCTGAAGGCCATAACCTTATCCAGAACTATAAGGTCGGCCGACTTGTAAAGCTCTGCAAAGACCTTTCCCGGCAGTGGAACGATACGTTTTTCAATCATCTGATAGAAACATTCCGCTTACCGATGGACCGCAAGGTAAGGCAGTTGTCCATCGGTATGCGAGCGCAGTTAAACCTGTCACTGGCTATGGCAACAGAGCCTGAGCTGCTCATCCTTGACGACCCGACATTAGGGCTTGATACCGTAGCCCGCCGGCAGTTCCTCGAGCTTGCGATTGACGTCATTCAGCGCCAGGGCCGTACCATTTTATTCTGCTCCCATATTCTAAACGATGTGGAGCGAATCGCCGACCGGATAGGCATACTTGCCGCCGGAAAACTCGTTGTCGATTGCGCGCTTGAAAGGCTCAAAGAACGGGTAAAAAAATTAAGGCTGATTTTCCCCGAATCGGCCCCGGCAAACCTGCACCTGACGGAAATTATAAATCAACAGAGAGAGGGTCGTGAGATGGTAATAACCGTTGTCAACTGGAACCAAAAGAAACAAGCCCTTGTTGATGTTTTCAAACCTTCAAGCTGTACTGAAATGCCGATGAGCCTGGAGGACATATTCATAGAATGCACAAAACCTAATCCGGAATCAATCGCTTGTTCGTAACAGGAGATATGAAATGTTTACACTTATAAAAAGAGAGATTGAAGACCATATAGCATATTTTCTCGGAGCGGCCATTCTCTCAGGAATCCTTATTGTCCTATCGATTTTGGCGGTATCTGCCAATGAAGGCAGTGAGCCCATTGTATTTGTCGCACTTTGGGTTCCGGTGATTATCGTGCTTATACTCGGCTCCCCTGCTATGAGCGTAACCCAGATGTATACGGACAGAACCAGAAGAATCTCCGCATTTTTATCCGGACTGCCGGTGACACGAGGCCAGATACTGGCAGCCAGGATTGTCGCGGGGATTCTGGCGATTCTAACGCTGCTTGTGCCTCTGACCATTACAGCCGTGGTTCTATACCGTCTTTTTGCGCCGCCTGTACCGATGTATTCCGGACTGATTTCTGACATATTTATAGTGACATTTCTGATGAGCTTTGCCTGCTATTGCCTTGGCTTACTAACCGGCTGGACATCAAGCAAAATCACGCCCACGTTAGGCGGCATGGCTTTAACCTTTGTGCTTGTTCCGCTGATTCTTGTCAAAGGTTTTGGGCTGCATATTGTAGTTATACTGTTGCTGTTTATTACCGCTTCTTTAGTGTGTACATGGCATAAGTTTGCGTCAACATCACTTTAGGAATATAACGATGAAGTCACAAATAAGTTATCCTGTTAAGGTTTTCGCAACCGGATTTGTTGTTCTGACGTTACTGTCGACACCATTATTCTGGTTCCGATTTCTATGCGAGAGGATCCTTGTCAGCAGGATGCCACTCGAGGTCAGGTACGTCAGTATCATACCTTCCGGACTGGTTCCGCCTGAGCTTGAAAATGATCCTAACGTGATTATTCACTCCAGAGTGTCTGCAAGAATGAAAACAGAAGAAACTGCATTCCTTGGAATTATTGACTATTTTCAAGCAAGATCTCCAGGGGAACGCCACTCAAACATTTACTATTACAATAAAAAAGATGAAGACTGGACGTATTTTGACGAAAGGATTGGTTTAATCATACATCGAGAAACAATGCATGATAAGAACAGGCGGCTAAAGAAAATGCAACTCTATGTGGGTCCTGAAGGGATTTTAGAAACCGCTGAAAAAAGCCTCGGCAGATTCATCACTCCGATTACAGACTCAACAAGTTGGGGCTGGCCGTTGCGAACAGTATACGACAAGAAGCTTCGCCGCTTTTTCACCATTGACTTTGATAAAAGAACGGTGGTCAAGGGGCCGCAACTTGGCAAAGATGACCCCCACAAGCCCGTCCAGATAGGCCGCTTGAGTAAAAATCCCTCTTTTGTGCAGTTGCACTGGTCAGCTCCTCACATTAAAGTCCCTGACGAGGAAATAGAGAGAAGTCCTTTTAAGCCAACAACTAAGCCAATGCCTGGGACCGATTACGGCCGCGGTGCGGGTCCGTATCTACTTGTTCTCGACGAAACCGGCCGCATTGACCTGCTTGACCGACAAACACTTGAATTTGCCGGGACCGCAGGCTTTCTGCCGAGGGCACAATTCTCGTCAACGGAATCCGCAACAGACGCAGATTTGTTAGGTTATCAAGCTTTCGCCCTGACCTCTACGACCGACAAAAAATATCGGGGGATGTGCGTGGCCAGCGTTTGCCGTGAGGGGACTGCTCTGACACTGGCCGTTTACGATGGAGAGGGGAAATTGGTCAGGAGAGATTACAGCAAGGATACAAAGCGTGACCGCTGGCGTAATACTCAGACTATACCTTCCAGCAGGGCTGTCTTCTTTGAGGTGCCATGGGCACCTGCGCTAACGATTGCAAAATATCTCACCGAAAACCTTCACCCGCCGCTTTTGTCTCTTGTCTCTTATTTCACAGCATCCAGTTTTGAAGCTACTGCCGGCCATAGAGCACTTTTTGTCCTCCCCAATTCGTTTGCAGCCATGAAGGGCAGGGACATTAGTGAAAACATCGGCACCAGATTCTACGCAACCCTATTGATGATATTGCCGTCGATAATATTGGCAATATTGCTTGCCTGGCGGGTAAGCAAAGACGCGACTGATGTCGGACTTTCGGAAAAAGCGAAACTTTACTGGATGCTCGGAACTCTTGCTTTTGGCTTAACCGCCTATATTACCTACAGACTGACTCGGCCAAAGATAACTCTGGTTACCTGCGCCAACTGCGGCAGGCTTAGAAGGCCGGATATGGCCAGGTGCCATCGCTGCGGCAGCAAATGGCACGTACCCGAACTGACACCCCCCACCTGGCGGGTTGTCGATAGCTGAAACGGAGCGCTACCACATCGCGTATCTGTCAGGGCTCCATTTCGCCCCGCTTTGGTCAGACCTTCTCCGGTATCACGAACGGCTCACGGTAGTTGCGCTTGACGAGCATATTGGCCCAGTCACTGAACTCGCCTACGAATCTCTCACTATTGGTATCCATCGTAAGCGATGGGCCGATAACCGCAGGTGTCTTTTTAAGGTCAACTCCATTAGCTGCGAGATGCTCCTGGAAGCGGTCGAAACACTCCGTCATCTTCTTGTTGCCCTTGACCCTCTCCATAATTTCCCCGGGTGATGCCTTCTGACCCAGGCGGTAGGAAATATTACCCATGTGACAGAGGGCGCTTGAGATGTGTCCTTTCTCAATATCGGCGTTAAGATCGCTGACTTTTCGGCTGCGTACCGCCTTGATAAAGTTGGCGTGATGTTCACCACCGCCTCCTCCCTTGAACTGCTTGACCTTCTTGTCGTTATTGTCGTATACCCAGCCGCCGCCACCACCTCCGACGAAGTAGCCATTCTCACATTCAACCACGATTCCGATGCGGGTCCCACGGTAGTGGTCCATCGCCGACTCACCCTGCTTGCGAGGCAGACCACGCACCTCGAAGATTAGCGGGGCCGGCTTGTAGTCAAAGAATGATATCAGGGTGTTGGGGGTCTGGCCGTCATCGTCGTAACCGAGTCGGCCTCCGATGCTTATTACCCGTGGTGCCAGTCCTTTCTGCCCTAAAGCCCAGCGGGCAAGGTCCATCTCGTGAATACCCTGATTACCGAGGTCACCGTTGCCGGTGTTCCAAACCCAGTGCCAATCATAATGCAATCGTTTGCGCATCAACGGCTCCATATCAGCCGGACCGCACCACAGATTATAGTCACACGATTCCGGAACCGGCTGCGGGCCATTGACCTTTCCAATACTGCCGCGCGGTTTGTAGCAGAAGCCACGTGAAACCACAATCTTGCCGAGGTTGCCTTCGCGTATGTACTTGAATGCTTCAATCAACCCTTCGTCGGAGCGTTTCTGTGTACCGGTTTGCACGATGCGTTTGTATTTTCGGGCGGCCTCGACCATTTTCCGGCCTTCCCAGATTTCATGTGAGACGGGCTTTTCGCAATACATATCTTTGCCCGCCTGGCAGGCCCATACCGTCACGAGCGAATGCCAGTGGTTGGGTGTCGCGGTCGTGACGGCATCAATGCTCCTGTCGTCCAGCATTTTGCGAACGTCAATATAGGTTTTGACCTTCGCGTTGTATTTCTTCTCAAAGTCGGTTGCCTTTCTCTGGACATGGGCCTTGTCTGCATCGCAAATCGCCACAACACGAACGCCGGGGAGCTTGTGGAAGTAACCAATGTGGCCACCGCCCTGGCCTCCGACACCAATCACACCCACGCGAATGTCGTTGTTCGCACCGCGTACCCGCGAATAAGGAGCTGCCAAAACCATCACGGCACCAGCGGCCATCGAACTCTTGATAAAATCTCGACGAGTGAGTTTACTCATAATACTTCCCTTCCTTTCCTTTATTAAGTTTCATAATAGTCTTATTTAAGATACCCTGGAATCGGCCCTCTGTCAACTATTTTTCAGGTTTCGTTGCAGCGTATTCGCGGTAATGCTCGGCCACTTTGGCCTGCTTTTCATCGCCCTTATGAAAATACAGCCGATACCGAAAGGTTAAACTCTGACCGGATGGGATTGTAATATCTCCTGTACCCTTTGGCTTGCCCTCAAAGTTATGCACCCCGAACGGATTGGCCGCAAACAGTCCGTAGGTGCGAACGTGCCACCAGGTAGGATGCTTCGGATTGGTCGGATGGTCAAAAATCGCCACTCCTACAATTTGGCCCTCCACAGGCCCAAAGTAATCGCACCAGGCAGCACGCTTGCCCCACGCAGCCCCGTCACGGTGTCCCTGGCTATTGACAATATGTCCCTTGCCGACTTTGCCTTCCACCCGCATTGTCGGCGTTAAACGTATCGCCATCGAACCTTCCTTGGTATCACCCATAACGACCTTGCCGTGTGAGGCGTGGATAGTTATCTCAAAGTCCATCATTTGGCCATCCGGGCGATTGTAGAATCGATGTGTCCGGGTGTCCGTGCAGATGACTTTGCCGTCGCGCGAAACCCATTTGTTGCGTGACTGAATGATACCAACATCCCGACCGGAAGAAATCTCGACGAATTTGTCGTGTACGATTTTGCCGGACCTGCTCCCCTCGCTCCAGAAATCTACGCCATTTACTTCTCCGTGGGTAAACCACAATGAGCGGTGATGGCGATGGTCTTGCGCTTCGTTTTCGCCCTCTTTCATCGGCCAGTGGCGAATAATAGGTACACCTGTCGGGCCAATCACCGGATAGAAGAATGGCCTGGGCACATCCTGGTAGTTGTACTCCGTAAACAGCTTGCCATTTATTTCAACCCTCAGCTTCTTGCCAACATGGTCAATCCTGACGTTTCGCGTAATCGCTCTGGGCGCCTGTGCCTTTGCAATCATCTGCTGCCAGACCTGCCGCTGCTCAATCAGTGCCTTGATGCGGTCCTTGGGTTTAGTGCGGGCCTCAAGAAGTATCCACCCGGCGTAGTTCATCTCCACCAGCAGGTTCATCAGCTCCTGGTAGGGATAGCTGCCGATGTTCAGCTCGCGGACATGGACGGTATCACCAAATCGGTCCTTAACCAGGTTGAAGTTGTGCTCTAATCCTTTTCCCTGAAGGTCCTGCGAGTTGCAGTTCCAGCAGACCCCCACGTTGGGATGGTCGGCCACATCCATAATCCCTTTGATAATGGGCAGAGGGGAGCATGAGCCATGTACCTCCAGGCGAACCTCCTGGCCGTAGTCGGCGCCGAACCGGCCCAGTTTATTGAGTGACTTGCCGATTTGCTCGATTGTCTTCTCGCGCGACACGTTCTTAGGCAGATCATTCGGCTTGACCTTAACGCCTGAGCCGCCAACATCGCGCGAGAGCTTGATATACTGTTTGGCCCCCTCGATGTCTTTGCGAAGTCGCGCTTGATCAACGTGGTGGAAGGCGAAGTTGGTGCCCAGACCCACCAGCGTAACGGGGCTGTCGTCGAATCGGTTCTTCACATCCCGCCGTTGTTGAGCGTTGAGGCCCGATTCGACACCGTGCGCATGCTGGGTTCGCAGCTCAACGCCAAGCACCCTGGTCTTTTCACAGTTGGCAATCAGTGTCGGCAACGCCCAGTCCCTGCCCCACTGGTAGGTAACCAGACCAAATCTCATCCTGGAACCGGGCTTGTAGCCGGCCGCCAGCACTCGACCCAGTGGCCCGGCCGCAACGGCAGCGGCACCAAGGCACATCGACTGCTTGAGAAAATCACGGCGTGTATTATGAATTGTACTCATATTTGCCCTTTCAGTTAAGGATATGTTGTCAAGAATCAAGTTTTTGGACATTCCTCTTTTGAGGCTATTCGGACCAATACATCAGCCCATCCTCACGCAATTGGCTCGATTAAGATAATATTATCCTCATCTGACACCGTTATGTCAAGCGAATTTATGAAAAATTGGAGACGGCCATAAAATCTGCAGGATGATTCGCAAATCGCGCTTACATATCTTCAAGTTTAATTGATACAAGAATCTTCCTGCACGTGCAATGATTTCCCAAGTGACATAAAGCAAGTTGTTGTGCGGCAAAGCTTATTGGCAGCGCCTGGTTTTCTATTTGGCCATAACCAATTGTTATATGAGGGAAAAAATTCTCGAAACTTGATTTTTCCCTATAGTTCTTAATCCACAGCAAGGTCGTCTCCGCAACCTCCTGGTCACCATATATCATATCTTCGGTTACGTCGCTGCTGAAATATGGTGCAAGTTTGTCCATAACCTTTTCATGGAGCGACTGAAGCTCTCTCGTTTTTTCCACCTCAAAGACGGACACTTTTTCACCCCTCGAATTTCCTGCAGCCCGGATACCAACAACTCTCAAATTATTCAGTGAAGTTCCTTCGGCAATTTCCTCTAAAACTTTCTTGACAGAGGTGATGTCTCTTTCTTCAACACAGCCCATAGCTAAGGAAATGTGCGGCAGGCAATTCTCTTTATTTAGCTCAATTTTGTTGCCGAATCTTTTCACCAATTCAGCGTTTATTTCAATCGCCTTAGCCGTCATCGCCTCTGCCGGCAATAACACAACATCAACTGCTTTTCTGCCCATATCTTTCTTTCTCCGGCCCCAAAATACTTAGAGCTTATCCGAATAACCGGGTCGTTATGAGGCCGAGTCCCGATATATCGGGAAGGCCAAGGCGGCAGGCCAAAAATGCTCGGAGGCGTGGTTTTCTCCACGTTGAGAACGTTTTTGGCCGACAACGCAGGCATC
>JAUXAB010000047.1 GCA_030615025.1 Phycisphaerae bacterium
TGGTGAAAACAAACCCAATTCAAACCCAAACAAACCCAATTTGCCAGAGGGTAAAATTGATGCAAAGTGTGTAGTTACAAAGGATTATGAAGAAAAATGCGGATAAGGGCTATGAAAAAACAAAGCCAAAACAAACCCAATTTACTAAATGCTCAAATGAACGTAACTTCTGTTATAACAAAGGATTATGAAAATGAACGATTTTGCAGATGTGGGGAAAACAAACCCAAACAAACCCAATTTTTAAAAATTCCGGATCACGATGAAATGCCATTTTCTGCTGTTAAGGCCAGATGCTTCGCTTCGCTCAACATGACAGCTTAAAATCGGTCAGTTTGAGTAAAGTGGCTCATATCCTTTGTCGATAAAAAAGTGGTTTTATAAGGTTACAATCGATTTCTATTGCGGGGGATAGCTGTCTTAGCCAGCGAAGGACTCCGCTGAAAAGGAAACAATATGCCGGACGAACAATTTAGGCTTATCGACCTGTTAGACGATTTGTCCGCCGGGAGAGATGTCTTTTTTAAGTCGGTGTGTCTTGTCAAGGATGTGATGACCAAAGATGTCAAGACGCTGACCCTGGACGATACCATAGAGATGTGTATTAAGTTTACGAAGGAGAACCGAGTTCGACACATACCTGTAGTTGACAGCCCGACCGGAGAATATGCAGAACAATACTTCGTTGGTATTGTTTCTGAGAAAGATGTGTTCCGACAAATATCTCCTTATCTGGGAAAAATCGGGGAGGAAGATTCAGACTCAAAGGCGATAAAACAGCCTCTGGTCCGATTCGTCACCAGAAACCCCAAGTCCGTATCACCTGAGACAGCAATACAGGAGATGATTAGCATCATGGTTGATAATCACATCAATATGGTCCCTGTTCTGGTTGACCAAAATTTAGTTGGCATCGTTACGTCTACAGACATCCTAAAGCTGTTTATCAGGCTCGATACAATCCGGCAGCTATGCTCAAAGGGGGAAGAGACGAAGCAAAGGAGGCGTTTTGTTGACCTTCTGTCGGGGAATTCGGACAAGGCGATGCCTGCGCTCTCAACGGTTCTGCGAACAGTTGAAGATATTATGACTGAGCAAGTGGTTTGTTTGGAGGAGCAAGAAAATTTAGCCAAAGTGATGGAGGTTATGCAGCAGGGGAAATTCAGGCACGTGCCGATTGTGGACAAGCAAAAGAAACTGGTGGGGATAATCTCCGATAGAGACGTTCTGCGCCATCTTCCGTTTCACAGCAGGCCATTTAAGCCGAGAACTGATGTATTTTGCGGCAGGTTGTTTGATGTTGCACCAAACGAGGTGGCCACACAGCAATCGCTGCATCACATCATGAGGCGAGACGTAACTCATGTGTTACCGAGCTGTGACTTCTACACTGCTGTTAAAATGCTGTATGAGATGAATATAAGCTGTCTGCCGGTGACTGACGAGGACAAAAAGCTTGTTGGAATGGTTACAGTGACAGACGTGATGCGCGGATTGTGGGCCGTCTATGGGCTTTTTGAGAAATCCATGGCTTAATTTAGCACATTTGTCTATAAATTTGGCACGACCAGCGCCCAAATTCAGCTCGAACTCGAATTCAACTTCACAGGAAAGACAAGAAGCTTAAAAGTAACTTACCACGATGAAACTCACTTTGGTATGCTGCAATACCGCCGACCTCGAACTTAATGTCCATGTCGATATGGTTGATTATGGTATATTTGCTCAGAACCTCTACACAATCGCCGCATATTATCTTGTTGAGCAATTTAGGCATAGCGGTATTTTATAAAGGCATGATTGTTCTGCAATGGGTAATTAAATTGAAAACAGAGAATTAAAAACAGTTACGGCTTGGCCGTTTAGAGATTTCATTTCTAACGGGGCTTGATTACTTTCTGCTCTTTGAAAACCTTGCCGGTCAGGTAATCGGTGAAGGTGACCTTCACAGTTAGCGGCTCTTCAAAACTTTCGACCTTGTCGGATATGTCAAAAGTCAATCTGTAATTGGTCATCATCAATGCGGCAAACCAGAGCTTTCTTAGCTTGCCTGGTGTTACGTGCCACTCGGCCAGCACCTCGGGGCCCTGGTCTTTGTTCAAGTCCAGAAGCTGCACGTGAACAGAAGCTGCCGCCTTTACTATGTCACCATCTCGGTCGATTGGCTGTATATAGACATTGAGCGTATCTTTTTTGCCGTCCTTGTTCTTGTCGTGAAGGTTAGTGTACCTGGTAATCTTGATTCTTTGCACGTCGTACAGGTTTTCGAGCTTGACCTCATCGGCGAGGCCGTGCAGCGTGTTTATCTGTTTTTGCAGCTCTTTGTTTTTTGATTTTAGCTGCTCGATTTGGCGTGTCAGTTGTCTTTTATCCTGACTCAGCGTCTCAACTTGTTCGGCGAGCAGTGTTTTTTTGCTGCTGGTGCTTTCGCAGCCTGTGACAAAGTGCATCAGAGCACAAGAGCACAGCAGCACCGCAGTGAATGCGAAACGCCGAGCAGCAAAATTAGAATTTCGACATTCGATATTCGATATGCGATATCCTATATTCATTACTCTTGCTCCTGTTGCCTGACGATTTCGGGCGCCTTTTGCAATATTCTGTCGGCCAGTCCGTACTTGATTGCTTCCTCAGCGTCGAGCCAGAGGTTCCGGTCGCAATCCTTTTCGATTTTCTCAGGAGCCTGGCCTGTATGTTTTGCCAATATGTCATATAGCCGGGCGCGCAACCGCAGTATTTCCTTTGCTTCGATATCGATGTCGGTAGCGGGTCCCTCGAGTATGCCTGTGATTAGCGGCTGGTGCAAAAGAATTCTGTTGTTTGCCAGGAGAAATCGCTTACCGGCCTTGCCGCCGGCCAATAACAGCGCTGCCATACTTGCCGCCTGCCCGATGCAATATGTTGCGACGTCACATCGCAAAAACTGCATCGTATCGTAGACCGCCAGCCCTGCCGTGATTGAGCCGCCCGGTGAATTGATGTAAAGATGAATGTCAGTCTTGGTGTCTTCGTTGCTCAAAAACAGTATCTGGGCGATAATTAAATTGGCGGTTGCATCATCAAGCGGCCCGCCGAGAAAAACTATTCTATCCTTGAGCAGTCTTGAGTAAATATCGTATGCACGTTCGGTTCGACCACTTTTCTCAATTACTATCGGCACTAAATTCTGATTAATAGCCATATTTTGTATCCCGTATCCCTTATTGCGTGTTGCATTTTTACTTTTTACTTTTCCCTTTCTTTTTTTCTTTTTCTTCTTCGCGGAGCACCTCATCGATAAGGCCGTACTTATGGGCCTCCTCAGCGGTCATATATCTGTCTCTTTCGGTCTCAGCGGCGATTTTTTCAATCGGCTGGCCGGTGTGTTTCGCAAGAATTTCGTTTATCATCTTTTTGGCTTTCAGGATTTCTTCGGCCTGTATTTTGATATCGGCTGCCTGTCCGCTGACTCCGCCCCAGACCTGATGGAGCATAACCTTAGCATGCGGAAGGGCGTGACGTCTGCCCTTTGCGCCTGCTGCCAGTATTATCGCCGCTCCGGACTGCGCCCTGCCGATGCAGTAGGTCGCAACCGGTGAGTTGACAAAGCGTATAGTATCGTAAATAGCCATCGTGTCGTCAACACTGCCACCCGGGGAATTGATGTATAGACTGATTTCACTGCCGTGTTTGAGATTGTCGAGATAGAGCATCTTCATAATGACTTCGGCGGCCCTTTGATACGATATCTCGCCTATCAGAAAGACGATGCGGTTCTCCAGCAGCATATCATCGAGACTCATCTGGCGGTATCGCTGATACTGGCCGTATTGGTTGTACGCCTCCATGTTTTTGATGATGTTTTTTCCGGGATGTTCGATAGACATTTATGGTTTCCTTTATAAAATTCGTATCTCGTATTTTGTATCTCGCTTTGCACTTCACGAGATACGCTTTTATTCGGACATTTTTACTTGCTGCTTTTCTTTTTATCCGGTAAGTCAGCCGTCGGTCTAATGGGGTTTGGCAGTTGTTTTTCGTTTTTTAGATGTTTTTTTCTCAGGTCCCGCTGCTTTTTTACCCTTGCTTGTTGTCGGCAGGGGCGTTTTTTTTGCAGATTTCCTGGCGGCTTTTTTGGCTTTCTTTTCGGCCTTTTTCTCCGTTATCTTCGCTGACTCGAGTAATTTAGCGATGCACTTGTTCTCCCGCACCTGCAACCTGAACTGAGCCAGCGAGCCATCGCGCAGCATTTGCTCTCTCATCCTTTCCGGTCGTTGTCCCTGCTGAATGGCTAATTGGGCTATGTAGCCGTTAATCTCTTCTTCGCTCACGTCAATCTCGAGCTTGTCCGCAACCTTATCCATTATGAAAAATGTCTTGAGCTGCTCTTTTGCCCGTTGTTCACTGCTTGCTCGAAGCTGCTCCATCTGCTCTTCGATCTGCTCACGCGAGAGTCCCCGCATCAGCAGATTACTGTACTGTCTTTGCAGCAGCGTGGTCGAATACTCTGCAACAACATCCAAGGGCAGGTCAAAGTCGGTATTGTCGAGCAGATACTTGTAAATCTGCTCGGTCATCTCCGTTCGCACCTGGCCCTCTAATCGGCTCTGGAGTGTATCGCGAATTTTCTCCCGCAGTTCGTTCTCCTCCTCGACGTCGAACTTCTTGAGGAAGCTCTCGTCTAAGGCAGCAGGCTTGAGCCATTTAATATCTTTGATTGTAATTCGGATGTCTACCTTTTTGCCGCGATACTCTTCTCTGAAGTATGTTTTTGGGACATCGACACTTGTTTGCCTGGTATCTCCGACTTTAGCGCCTGCCAGAACTTCGTCGAGCTTCTCGACCGGGACCGCTCCGACAAAACCATTGGGCCTTACATATACCTCGATATTGTTGAGCTTATTCTCCTCCTCGACTTCGGCTACTTTCAAAACCGCATCAGCTATTATCTGGTCGTCAACATCGGCGGCTTGGTTCTGCCGTGGTGTCCACACGCCCGACCATCTTTGTAACTGCTCAATTTCTCTGCCGATTTGCTCGTCTGTAACTTCCAGTTTGCTCCTGGTTAGTGGAATGGCTTCGAACTGTGGCAAATCGAATTCCGGCCGCACCTCGACCTCAAAATCGAACGTAAGCGCGCCTTCAGCGGGCAGCTCTATGTTCTCAAAATCAATGTCCGGCTCACGAAGGGCATTGAACTCGCTGTCCTTGATGGCCGAATCACTGGCATCGGCCAACAATTTCAACTTGACTGTTTCTGCTGTCTCTTTGCCAAATCTCTTTTCAAGGAGCCGGCGGGGCGCCCGGCCTTTTCTGAAACCCGGCACGAGTGCTTCTTTGCGCAAACTTTCGTACTGCTCATCGGTGGCACTTTTTATTGCCTCTTCCGGTATCTCTATAATCACCTTTTTCTTGCAGGGGCCTGCTTCTTCGATTGTTACCGTGTTTTTCGTAGCTGAGAGTTGTTCTTCCTTGTTTTCTGTCTCTGTGGCTTGTTCATCTTCGGCCATTTTAGTGCTCCTGAAGCAATTGACTATTGACAATCGGAAATTGAAAATCGAAAATCCGTAAAGCGGGCGATGAGATTTGAACTCACGACATTCACGTTGGCAACGTGACGCTCTACCACTGAGCTACGCCCGCATATTCGTATCTCGTCGTTCGTATGTCGTATTTCGCAATAGCGTTAACGAGATTCCAGTAACGATTATATGGAGTAATATCGGCTATGCAAGGTGATTTTTTGCAAAATTTTGGTATTTTAATATTGATATCGGCAGGATTGCCACAAAATAATAAGCGCAGGTGCAAAATGAGTTTAGAAAAGAGCCGTGCACCATATCCAAGGCAGACTTGAAAAAAAGTGAAAAACCAATAAGCTCGACGCGATGACCACTGCCAAAGCTGCCGGGCCGCATATTGGGTTGTTCAGTGAGTGAAAAAATCACTTTACGAAAAGATTAGCTTGTGGTTCCCTCTTACAGATATGGTACAATATCGAGTGCTAACGACTGAGAAACCGTCGGATTTAACGCAATAGGAAACTTTGGAAAGGGTAATTACGAAGATGTCCGCAAATCGTTCCAGGCCGGTAAAAAAATGGATATATGTGGCCCTGTTTTCGTTGATACTGCTTGTGTTATTTGCGATTTTTATTGCTCATATCACCTCAATAAGGCCGGAGCTTACTTTTGCTTCGGAAAACGAGCAAGCCGATGCAAATCAACGTATTGCCGATGCGAACGAGCAGGCGGGCAAAGAAGATGAGAAGGTGGCCCGGCCGGACCATAATCACCCAGCTTTTGCCGAGCGCGTCGATGAACGAAAAAGGATGGTTGACAGGCAAATCCGGGCACGTGACGTCAAAGACCCTAACGTGTTAAAGGCCATGCGCATCGTCCCCCGGCACGCCTTTATTCCGCGCGGCCAGCAGCGATACGCTTACGGCGACCATCCGCTGCCAATCGAGCATAACCAAACCATCAGCCAGCCGTATATCGTAGCCTTTATGACTGATGCTTTACGGCTGCGGCCGAACTCGAAAGTTCTGGAGATTGGGACGGGCTCGGGTTATCAGGCGGCGGTCTGCGCGGAAATCGCCCGCGAAGTTTACACGATTGAGATTGTCGAAAAACTTGCGAAATCGGCGAAAGAGCAGCTTAAGAAATTGGGTTATCCGAACGTCTTCGTCAAGGCGGGTGACGGCTTCTTCGGCTGGCCTGATAAAGCGCCCTTTGATGCGATAATCGGGACGGCGGCTGCGAAGCGTATCCCAGAGCCGTTGTTGGAGCAGTTGAAGCCGGGCGGGCGAATGATTATACCTACAGGCAGTACGTACGGGTTTCAGTATCTGGTGCTGGTTACGAAGGACAAAGAAGGCAAAATCCACAAGAGCCGCGTGATGCCGGTCAGATTTGTCCCTATGACTGGCGAAGTGACAAAACCCAAAAAAAAATCCGAGAAATAAACGCAAGGCCGGAGCTCAGCTTTGCCATTCCGGCGGATGCATTGATGTGGAGCTTGTTTTGGTGATGTGGTGGCGGAAATCGGCATTGCTTTCCATTTCCATTGTCTAAAAATTTTGCAACAGCAGCTTGGCCTCGCTATAATATGATTCGGAACAACTATGACATCCAAGCTGATATTTGTCCTGTCAATTCATGGTTAGACGGAGGCGATTTATGGATGTAAAGGTTAATCTGACGGTCAATGGAAAAAAGAGGAGCGTCACTACCGACCCGAAACGATCTCTCCTTGATGTCCTGAGGGAGGAACTGAATCTGACCGGTACCAAGTACGGCTGCGGCGAGGGGCGCTGTGGGGCGTGCACGGTCCTTATGGACGGCAAACGTGTTCTTTCCTGTGTTACTCCCGCGGCCCAGGCAAATAAGAAGACTATCACTACTATCGAAGGATTAGCCAGGGGCGACTCGCTGCATCCTGTTCAGGAGGCTTTCCTTGCAGAGGGTGCGATGCAGTGTGGGTACTGCACGCCCGGGATGATTCTGACGGCGGCAGCGCTGCTTGAAAAGAATCCTAACCCTACAGATGAAGAGATTACTACGGCGATGAATGTCAACTTGTGTCGGTGCAACGGATATACGAAAATCCTTAATGCCGTGCGTCGTGCCAGCAAAAAATAAAGAGGTAAAATCTTATGACCCAAAATATCTTAGCCAAAAAGGTCGAAGCACAACAATCTGAGGCGTCCGATGAGCCGAGATGCGAGTTCGAATTGAGCCGACGTTCCTTTGTGAAATTACTCGGCGCGGGTCTTCTAATCACGGTGACTGAGGGCGTCTCTTTCGGTCGGCGATCTGGCGGGCGTAGTCGGCGGTCCATAACCGTAGCGGCACGACTCCACATCAATCAGGACGGCACAATTACGGTTATGACGGGCAAGGTCGAGGAAGGCCAGGGCGCCCGTGCGCAACTAACGCAGGCGGCGGCAGAAGAGCTGCGAGTTGCCGCTGACCAGATTCGCCTGGTGATGGCTGACACGGCTCTGGTCCCAAATGACGGCAGAACAGCCGGCAGCCAGACGACTCCTTCGACTGTCCCCGCCGTGCGTCGAGGCGCCGCAACCGCCCGCGAGCTTTTGACGCGTCTTGCAGCCGAGCAATGGAAGGTTGACCGTGGTGCTTTAGACGTACGGGATGGCGCTATCACGCACCAGGCAACGAAACGGACTGTCAGCTATGCGGATTTGGCCAAATCAAAAGACGTTGCCGGGGCTTTCGCACAAGCTGTTTCCTCTGATGTAACCGTTACACCTGTCGGTGCATGGAAAGTGCTGGGCACCGCCGTTGCCAGACCGAACTGGCGGGACCTTGTTACCGGAGCACACCGCTTTCCTTCGGATTTTGTGCGTCCAAATATGCTCTACGGAAAAATTCTGCGTCCCCCTTCTTATGGTGCCACTCTTGAATCAATCGACCTCTCCAAGGCCAAAGCCATGAAAGATGTGGTCGTCGTTTGTGACGGTCAGTTCGTGGGATGTGCTGCACCATCGTCGTTTCGTGCCACTCAGGTACTGGAGGTTATTGCTAAAACTGCATCCTGGAAAACTGTTTCTCATCCATCGAGCAAGGACCTGTTTTCCCATCTGAAGAAGAATGCCCGGTTGGGTGGAAGATCACGTCCCAGAAGCAGGGGCTCTATTGATAAAGGCCTTGCCGACGCAAGCAAGGTCCTGGAGCGAACGTACGAAGTGGCCTACATTCAGCATACTCCAATGGAACCGAGGGCGGCTACGGCAGAGTGGAAAGACGGCAAGTTGACTGTGTGGACGGGTGTCGATGGTCCCCAGCAGGCGCAAGGTGACCTGGCCCGAACTTTCCAAATTCCGTCCGAACGCGTCCGTGTTATTGTACCCGATATGGGCAGCGGATTTGGAGGCAAGCATACTGGTGAAGCGGCAGTTGAGGCAGCGCGATTGGCAAAGGCCGCCGGTCGTCCGGTGGCCGTGCACTGGACGCGAGCCGAAGAGTTCACCTGGGCCTATTTCCGCCCGGCAGCAGTAATCGAATGCAAGGGCGGCCTGGATGCGAAAGGGGCGCTTATTGCCTGGGACTTCACCAACATCAACGCCGGCGGTGCAGCAATTGATACACCATACAATATAGCCAACACTAAAATCCTATCGGCCGGTTCCGATTCTCCTTTACGCCAGGGAGCATACCGCTGCCTGGCTGCAACGGCCAACAATTTTGCTCGAGAGTCCTTTATGGATGAACTTGCCGCAGCAGCAGGGATTGACCCGCTCGCCTTCAGACTTGCCCATCTCGAAAATCAGCGCATACGAACCGTCCTGGAGGCCGCTGCAAAACACTTCGATTGGGCCACGCGCAGAAAAAAAGTAACTGCCGATATTGGCGTGGGGCTGGCCTGTGGAACGGAAAAGAGTTCCGTTGTTGCTGCATGTGTGGAAGTAGGTATCGACCGCAAACGGGGCGAGATAAAAGTACATCAAGTTTGTGAGGCCTTTGAATGCGGCCCCATCCAGAATCCGGCCAACCTGACTTCTCAGGTACAGGGGTGTATCATTATGGGGTTGGGCGGCGCGCTGAGCGAGGAAATGGAATTCGCAGACGGCAAAATCCTGAACGCCAGCTTCGCCGGGTATCGGGTGCCGCGGTTCAGAGATGTTCCCAAAATCGATGTCCATCTGATTAATAACACCGACATTCCCTCGGCCGGTGGTGGTGAGACACCCATTATTGCGATTGCTCCGGCCATCGCCAATGCCGTCTTTGTTGCTACGGGCGTGCGGATTCGTTCCATGCCGATGCGGTTTGTCCCCATGACCGGCGAAGTGCAAAAACGATAGAAGAAGGCCAAAAAAAGTGCACCACCATATCATTACCACGCCATTTTAACAAATGCCAGCCCGGGTGCAAGGTTGCTTTTGTGCATAAAAAAGGGGTATTTCTGGCAGAATATTCAACTTGGACGCGGCCAGAGATGACAAGGACGGAGGGAATATCCAATATCGAACAAGGAATGACGAATTATGAAGTTGAGATTGCCACGGCCTGCGGAGCAGGCCTCGGAATGACCCCGCACTAAATGACGGCAGGAGCCTATTTCGTGCGGGGCAGGCATTAGGTCAGCAGGTAAGGTGCAAGGCCGCGGCGACGTTAACGCCGGCTTCTGATAGCTCGTTAAATTTTTGGACGGCTTTGTAGCTATCATGCGCTTCCAACTGGATATCGCGCTCTTTCAAAACCTGGCGGGTTTTGTCGGGCACCTCCATTAGCCCAGATGCGCCGCAGCCGACCACGAGGACCGAGGGTTTGGCTTTCAGGATAGTGTTCAAATCTTCAGCGGACAGCGAATGACCTTGCTTTCGCCACCAATCAGACTGGACGGTGTCGCCAAGGATTATCACATCGCTGCTATAATCTACGCCGTCGATAACAATTTTGCCGAATTGGTATGAATCAATACGCATAGGTACACTGATTTTCCAAAATTTGGCCGGTACTCTATAGTACGATTCAGTTAACCGTTAACTAAAAGTCTTAGCTTTCGATGTCAGGGCCGGTGGTCTTTTGCTGCTTGCTGTATACAAAAACGTACCAAAAGGGTAAATACCAGAAAGCAGCTCCCGAAAGAATCGTCAGGCAGAACAGCAACCCACCTTCATGCCGCAAACCAAACACGGTGAGCAGATAATACCAGCCGATTTGACCTAAGATTGCAAAGACAACGAGAACAAGGAATATCAATCGCCTTTTCATTTTATTTCTACCTCCTGTTTATATATTCATTTTGACTATTACCTTTGGGCAGCAGCATCACTGAGGCCAAGCGCGTCCGCGTAACCTTTATAATAGATGAGTTCCGCTAAATTGACTGCTAACAAATATATCAAAAATCCTGCTAAAATCAAGCTAAAAATTTCGCTTTTGTCTTAACCGGGACAGCGGGCGTTTGGGGGCGTTTTTTTTCGTTAGCTAACTTATGCTCAATCAAGTATAATCATTGTGCTCGAATGTGAGTTTACAGATTCAGGTATGCCGTTGCTCGATGACAAGAGCGAAATTTTCAGGATGCAGGAGGTCATTATGCGAAAGTATTGTATATTTCTGGTTTTCGTGTTGGTGTGTGTATCGGCGGCTTTTGGCGGTGATTGGCCGCACTGGCGAGGCCCTTACTTCAACGGCTCCACCGATGAAAAGAACCTGCCTTCAAACTGGAGCACAACCGAAGGAATTGCATGGAGCGTCGATTTGCCGGGCTGCTCGGCGGCGACGCCGATTATCCAGGGGGGCCGGGTCTTTCTATCGGGTGTCGATAAGGACAGGGACATGCTGTTGGCGATGTGCCTCGACCGGACCAACGGGAAACTGCTCTGGCAGCACGATGTTGCAAAGGGGATTTACCGAGACAGGCGCAGCACGTACGCGGCCGGCTCGGCGGTTACCGACGGCAAGCTCGTGGTTTTTCTCTACGGCAATGGGGAGCTGGTATGCTACGAGGTGAACGGCCGACGAAAGTGGGCGCGAAACATTCAGGATGACTACGGGCCTTTTGCGTTCCTGTGGACTTACGGCGGCAGCTCCACGCTGTTTGACGGCAGGCTGTATGTGCAGGTATTGCAGCGGGACGTTCCGGTGCGTGGTCGTGGTCTGAGAGACAAGAAGAACGAATCGTACATTTTGGCCATGAATCCGGAAACGGGTAAGACCCTTTGGCGTCATATTCGTCCGAGTGAGGCCCGTGCGGAGTCGCTTGAAGCTTTTAGCACGCCGATACCTTTTTCTTTCAGCGGCAAACAGCAGTTGTTAATCGCCGGAGGTGATGCGCTGACCGGGCATGATCTTAAAACGGGCAAGGAGTTGTGGCGATGGGGTACGTGGAATCCGAGGCGCATTGGGCATTGGCGGCTGGTCCCTTCTCCGGTGGTCGGCGAAGACATCATTCTTGCCTGTGGGCCCAAGAACGCCCCCATCTATGCGATACGACCCAGAGGGAGCGGAGTGCTCGACGACAGTGCAATCGCCTGGGTCAGCCGAGACGTGCGGGAAGTTACTTCCGATGTCCCCACTCCAGCCTTTTTCGATGGGGATTTTTTCGTGTTGAGCGACCTTCGGAAAAGCCTTTCGCGTGTGGAACCGCGCACGGGTAAGGTGAAGTGGACAATCCGGACACCCGGCGATTCCAAATATGAAGCTTCGCCGCTTGCCGCGGACGGAAAAGTCTACCTAATCAACCACTCCGGAGACGCTGCCATAATCAATGCAGCAAATGGTGACGTCGTCAAGGTGATTGACATGGACAAATCAAGCGGAAGAGAAGTGGTTCGGGCGTCCATCAGCGCGGCATACGGTCAGTTGTTCATACGTACAACGCGCAAATTATATTGCGTGGGCAAGGGGCGCTGATTCCACGACTCCGAGACTGAGTGACGAATCCGGGGTCGGATGAGTGTTTCTATGGAGGACAAGATTCTATGGGCGGCAAGATGCCTTGTGCGATAGTCGTTTGCCTGATTGCTTTTAACTTAGCTGTAGCGGAAGACTGGCCCCAGTTTCACGGTCCGCGGCGGGATAACCGCTCTGTTGAGACCGGCCTGCTTAAACGGTGGCCTGAAGGGGGGCCGAAGCTGGTCTGGAAAGCACAGGGACTCGGGCAGGGATTCTCCACGGTTGCCATTGCTGATGGCGTAATATACACGGCGGGTAACATAGATAAAGATACTGTCATTACGGCTATGGATATGTCGGGCAAGGAGATATGGAAGCGTAAGAACGGGCCGGCGTACACGCGTTCACATCCGGGGACGCGCTCCACACCGACCGTTGTGGGAGGCAAGCTGTACAATCTCAATGGGGATATGGACCTTATCTGTATGGACGCACGGACAGGCTCGACGATTTGGGCCGTAGACTTGATTGAGAAGTTCGGGGGGCGGATGATATCGTGGGGGATTAGTGAATCGCCGCTCGTTGACGGCAATAATGTAATCTGCTGTCCCGGGGGTAAAGTGGTTAGTATGGTGGCCCTGGATAAGGATACTGGGGACACCCGGTGGACCTGTAAGGGTGAAGGTGACAAGCCGGGCTATGCATCAGCCATGCTCGTTGATTATAAGGGTCTTAGGCAGATTGTGACGTTGATGTCCGGGGCGGCGATTGGCGTTGCAGCGGAGACGGGAAAACTTCTGTGGCGGTATCCTCAGAAGGTACGTTTCGATGCCAATTGCGACATGCCGATCTACCATGACGGGCATGTGTTTCTCTTCGGGACATGGGGACGCGGCGCTACCAAGCTGAAATTGAACGTTGAGGGCGATGATTGTTCTGTCGAGGAAGTCTGGCGGACGAACGAGCTCGACAATGAACACGGCGGGGTGATGATAGTTGACGGGTACTTGTACGGCCAGGCCGACGGGGACCACCGGCGAAGACACTGGGCGTGCCTGGAGATGAAGACGGGGAAGACGATGTGGACCGCCCGTGAGCTTTACGGTGACCGCTCCGCATCACTGACCTTTGCCGAAGGTATGCTGTACGTGTTGAGTGATATTGGTGAGGTTGGGCTTGTTCGGCCGAATCCAAAGCGTATGGAAATCGTCAGCCGGTTCGAATTGCCAAAGGGCGGGAAAGGCGAGGTGTATGCCCATCCGGTCGTCTGTGGCGGACGCCTCTACATCCGGCACGGAGAGTTCCTCTACGTTTACGATGTTCGTGCTGAGAAGCGATAAGGATTCTTTCAAGTCGTGGAATTTCCATCTCCGTAATCGGGGACGTCTGATTATGGATATAAAGAAAACGGGCGTTTTGGCGATACTTGGGGCCAGTTTGATGTGGGCTGTTGAGCCTATTCTTGCCAAATTGGCTTACGCAAACTCGGATTTTCTTCAGACCTCTGCAATTAGGGCGATAGTCGTTGCGCTAACCGCGTTGCTATATGTTCTTTTCACAGGTAAAGGAAATCTTAAAGTAACTAAAAGGCAGCTCCCGAAATTAGTCTATATTGCAATTGCAGGCACGATATTCGCGGATTTGCTTTATTTCTTTGCGCTGACGAAAATCGCTGTAATTAATGCCGTTTTGATAGGTCATATGCAGCCGATCTTTATTATTCTAATAGGATTCTTCATTCTGAAGGAGGACAAGTTAACAAAATTCGATTACTTAGGCATATTCATTATGATAACTGCGGGGGTGCTTGTTACAACGAAGACGCCGGGAAATCTGTCTAATATGAAATTCGGTACGATGGGAGATATATACGTGCTGCTGGCGACTGTGGCCTGGGCGACAACAGCTATCGTAATGAGAAAATATCTCAGAGAGCTTAATGCCGGCGTAGTGACATTTTATAGATATACAATCGCTTCGGCAATTTTTGTCGCTTACTTATTGCTTAAGTCATCACTGGTCCTTTCCAATATCTATCAAGTCCTGGTCGGTCTTATAGTTTGTGCGGGAACTATACTTTACTATGAAGGTTTGAAACGCATCAAAGCCGCTCAGGTCTCCGCACTGGAGCTTTCAACGCCTTTTTTTGCGGCCGTTTTCGCTTTTTTGATTTTACGAGAGCTGGTTACAGTTATGCAGATTTCAGGCATTGTGTTATTAGTTGTAGGAGTCTTTTTTCTGTCGAGGAAAGAAGAAGCGTATTTCTAATGTATTTGTGTTGACGCAGTGTAAAATTGTCAGCCTTGCGCTATTATAAAGCTAACGGAGCAGGAGGGATTCCGGCCTTCGGCCTAGAACCCAAATTTGCTGTGCAAATTTCCATAGGGGCTCTGCCCCTCTGGCGTCGCTTCGCTCCTGTCACCCCGATGACCTGGGGGAGCTTCTCCCCCAGACCCCCTCGGGTTTGAATCCCTCCTACCAAGGTAGCTTGGCTAACGGAGCAGGAGGGATTCGAACCCCCGGTACCTTTCGGTACAACGGTTTTCAAGACCGTCGCCTTAAACCACTCGGCCACTGCTCCGGATTTGAATATTAACTGCTGTTTTAATGTAATCGAGCTGAAAAGGCAGCCTTCTGAGCAAATTTTCAACTATTTTATAACCAAAAACCTGTTTTGCAAGCAAATTTGAGCTAAAGATAAGCAACCACAGATTATACGGATTGACGCAGATTAAATAAAAGTAAAAAATAAAAGATACAAATCCGTGAAATCTGTGAAATCTGTGGTTAAAAAAAATTAGAAAAATTCTTGAAATTTTTCAAAGATTTTAGTTGACATTACATAGTATGTATGGCATAATAGGTAAAGCAAAATATACATAAATCTGTGAAATGAGTGGTTAAAACTGTGAAATTTGTGGTTTAAAAAGGAGGTTTCTATGAAATTTGAAAGTCAGCTATTAAAAGGTGTTGCCCCGGTGGTTGTTCTGGAGATTCTCTCACGCGGCCAAATGTATGGTTACGAATTGAGCCAGGCAATCGAGGAGCGAAGCGGTGATATCTTGACCCTTGGCAAAGGCACTCTGTACCCACTGCTTTACAATCTCGAGGCCAGGAAACTTGTAAAAGGCAAATGGGAGACTGCGGATTCCGGCCGAGAGAGGCGATATTACTCAATCACCAGCAGGGGCAAAGGCCAGTTGGCAAGGCAAAAGGCCCAGCTCAGAGAGCTGCACACCGGGCTAAATCTTATCTTCAGCGGAGCATTTGCACCGGCCTAACGCGAATGATTATCGATTATTGATAATTGATTATTGGAAAAGGACGTTTTACGGTGCACTGATAATGGGTAAAGGTGCCGGAGGCCCGGTTATGAAGCAGAAACAAAAAGACAAATTGGCTGATAATCTTCCTGCCTGTGCTGCTGAGTTTATAAAACTTGTTATTAAAAAGATGCGCTATCGCAGAAAAGTCAGGAGGGATGTTCAGGCGGAATTAGCGGGGCAGTTCGAAGATGAAATAAAAAACTGCCCAACTGACAAAGAAAAAGAGCAAAAAGCTCAGCAGTTGATTACAGACTTCGGGGATGTGAAATTGCTTGCCGTTTTATTGCGGCGTGCCAAGAAGCGCTGCCGACCCCTCTGGCGTAAAGCCCTCGTGCGTAGTTTTCAGGTGGTAGGGGTAATTGTTTTATATTTTCTGATATGTTTTGGTCGTTTTGCCATAGGAACACCGACTATCAGCGTCAACTATATCGACCGGCTAAATCAAATCGTAAGGGGCGGCAGGGATGAGGCAGAAAACGCAATGCCTTATTATGACAAGGCCGCTGAATTATACGTAAAATGCCCAAAAGCAATCGAGAAGAAATTCCCTGGTTGCAGTAGTACATCTTGTGGCGTTGCCGGCAGTTGGCTAACCGATTTCAATGATGTGGAGATGAGGTATCTATTGGAGTGGCTCGCTGACAACCAGCCCGCATTTGAAATGCTAAGACAAGGTGCTGAAAAAACCTTTTACTGGACAATTTACCGTGGCGATGAAGCCGAATTGATGAAAAGCGACATGATGCAAAATGCTATGGAGCCACTGTCTAACTATATGCGAGTTGCTCGCGCGATGACATGGCAGATTCTATATAGGGCATACAGGGGGGATATTGAGGAAGCTTTGAGCGATTGCATCGTTCTGCAGGAGTTTGGCGGTCATTTGCAGGGCAAAGGCCTGTTGGTTGAACAGATGGTCGGTGTTGCGATTGAGGCCCGTGCTCACCGGGCAATTTTTGCGATTTTAGAAAAGACAGATGTGCCAGCGGATGCGTTGAAAAATACTCAAGAGCAACTACAAAATGAATACGCCAACCTCCACAGCGTTATCAATTTGGAAGGGGAAAAGGTGTTCTGGTATGATTACATCCAGCGGGGGTTTACAGATGACGGCAAGGGTGATGGACGAGTATTAAGACATGGAGTGCCGCTTGTGGTTAAAAATACGAAAAGTGCTTTGATGGGATTCTTTCTTTGGACTTATCCGGACAGGCGGGAATTTATGGCAATAATTGAAAGATACTTCGAACAGGCCGGGATTCTGTTGGGAAAAACACCATGGCAGTTGCAAGTGGAGGGGGAATCACAGAAATGGGACGAAATTGGCAAAGAGTGCATTATGTTGCAAATCTTGGCGCCTGCACATCGCAGTGTAGGCCAGCTCGGCTGGCGGACGAAAACAATGAGATTAGGCCTGTTGACGGTGCTGGCACTATCTCGCTATGAAAAGGACAACGGCAAGTACCCGGAGCATTTGCACGCTCTTGTCGAGCCCGGCTATTTGAAGAACCTGCCGATTGATCCTTATAGTGACAAGCCGCTGGTTTACAGAAAAACAGATGATAATTTCATCCTTTATAGTGTCGGGCTAAATTTCACCGATGATGGCGGCCAGGTTGTCCGCCGCGATGACGGCAGAATTGAGAGGTGGGCTGACGAAGGTGACTGGGTCTTCTGGCCTGTGCCGAAATCGCAAATAAAACAATAACGATATTTGATATAAATATGAAAAAGCAAAACGAGACAGAAGGAAAATTTAATAAACTGCCTGTTGCTGCCGCCAAGTTTATTAGACTTGTCGTTAATAAGATGCGCTATCGCAGGGAAGTCCGGCGGGATGTACAGGCCGAATTAGCAGCGCATTTTGAAGATAAGCTAAAAGGCTGCAAAGCTGACACCGAGAGAGAGCAAAAAGCCCGGCAGCTTGTCGGTGACTTCGGCGACGTGAAACTATTAGCTGTTCTGTTACGGCGGGCCAAAAAACGCTGCCGACCTCTCTGGCGAACTGTCGTCGCAAGGACATTTCAAACTGTCGGCGTGTTAATTGTATGTTTTGTGCTTTATGTCGTCTGGTTCCTGACCGGCAAGCCGGTTATTAACACCAATTATGTTGCCGAGCTTAACCGCATAGTTACACAGTCTTCTGATGGAACTCTAAATGCAGCTCCTTTCTACCACAAAGCTGTCCCCGTATTCAAGAAGCTACCCAAAGATATCTCTGAGCTATTGCGGAAAAAATACAATGAAGTTACTCCGGAACAGAAACAGCTTATAGCAAAATGGATCAACGATAATGAAGAAACCCTTGAACTGGTTATCGCAGGCACACAGAAGCCATTTTATTGGCGGACGTATGGGAATAAGCAAAATACCACTGAGATGATATCGCTTCTTATTACTGACCTTCCTGAGTTTCGTAAGCTCGCTTATTCTTTGCGCTGGCGTGCCCAGCTTCGTGCCGGGCAAGGCGGATATGAAAGTGCTTTTGACGATATAAAATCCTGTTACCGCTTTGGCCAGCATATAAAAGGGGACAAGCTCCTTATCGAACAGCTTGTGGGAATTGCCATTGAAGCCATATCTGTTCAAACAATCCGAGATATTCTCAGTGAGCACGAGATAGATTCGGCCACGCTGGCTAAGCTTCAAAATGATTTTGAGCAAATGCTTTTAAGAGAGGATTTTGCAGTGAGTCTAATAGCAGAGAAGATGGCTACATACGACGTAATTCAAAGAACATTTACAGATGGTCTGGGCAATGGCCATATCATACCGGCCAGATTCGAGAAACTACTGCCTGATGTCTTGGTCATTTCGGCTGGCCCGGCACGAGGTGGTAGTGTATCCGCCGATGAAGAGCAACAGCCGGGATTCTTATCAGGATTAATGTTGCTCATCCGGCTTTCTGCTGATTCAGTCTGCAGCTTTGCAAAAAACACTGGTTACATATTATTCATGCATCCCGACAAACAACAGACCCTCCGGGCAGCACAACAAGTGTACGATTACTGGGAGACACTTAAGGTCAAGGCACCGGCGCAGATTCGAGCCGAAGGAATAAACCCCGAGAAAGAAGCTATGGAAATCATAAAGGGCAATCTACTATTGGAAAAGCTTGTCCCTGTTCTCGACAGAATAACCGAGATAGTCCATCGGCATAAGGTTAATGTTGAAGCTACTCTGGCAATAATGGCTATATTGAGATATTACAGAGACACTGGTGATTATCCGAAAGATTTGCAGGAGCTGATAACCGCCGGCTATCTCAAACAGTTACCTATCGACCTGTACAGTGATAAGCCGTTGGTTTACAAGCGTATAGGCGATGATTTTACGCTTTACAGTCTCGGGGCGGATTTTGATGATGACGGCGGTCTGCGTAGCAAATGGGGCCAGGGAAAAGAGGGTGGAGACCAGATTTTCTGGCCTGTGCCGAAATCGTAAGTAAAGAAATAGCGACATTTCATACGGATATGGGGGAGATTTCTGAAGTTCCATTTGACATTGTTTAGCTTACATAGAATAATGTGCTAAGTTAAACATGAGTTGCATAGCGTCCCTTGGTCTGGTGCTATGTAATAGCGAACTATCCACAACTTTTTACAGGAGGTACTTATGAATTCCGGACGATGTCCTTTGCATTGTGATGTTGATCACAAGTGTACCCGGCGGGATTTTCTGCGCGGCTCGACGGTATTGCTTGCCGGCTCATCACTGCTGAGCGGCTGCGCGTCACTGTCGCGCCGGAAGGTGGTAACCGGGCCGATACGTCCATGCGGCCCGGCGTCAAAGTACGTGCCGACGATAAAGGCGGCGTTCGTGCGGCGCAAAGAAGAGTACGGTATGTGGTGGCCGGGCGCGGTCTATGACGGCGAGGCCGCACGGCGCATGTACACTGCAAAATTGAAAGAGACGGCCGAAGCGCTCGGCGTAAAATTAGACTTGCGGCCGGAGCCAATCTATAGCACCGCTGAGGCCGACGCCTGGCTGGCCGAGGCCAAAGCCGCCGGGGCCGACGGCCTGATGATAGTCCTGCTGGACCGCCAACAGCACGCCTGGCCCACGGCCCATAAGGCGGTTGATACCGGCATCGCGACGGTCATCTTTTCGCCGGTCGGCACCTCGTTCACCACCAACACCGTGCGTCTGGCGGATAAACCTGGTTGTGTTATTTATTCTACGGACGAGTTCAGCCAGGTGGCCTACGGTATGAAGATGCTCAAGGCCGGGGCGAAGATTAGCCGCGCCTGCTGCGTCGTGCTCAGGGGCAATAAGCGATACGATTCGTCGATGGCCGATTTAGGGATTACGCTGCGGTACGTCCCGGCCAAGGGGTTTCTGGACGAGTACCGCAGCACGCCCGATACGGACGAGATTTTGGTTATGGCCGCCGAATATATGGGTAGGGCACGGCGACGCAGAGGTGCAACTCGGCAAGATGTCATAAACGGAATCAAGAGCTACGTTGTGGCTGGCAATATACTCAAGCGTGAAGAATGTGATGCAATTACGATGGACTGCCTGGGCGCTCTGGGCAAAACGAAAGTGAGCCTGCCGTGCATAGCCTGGTCGCGGATGAATGACGAGGGCATCCCCGCGGCCTGCGAGGCCGATATCGGTGCTGTTGCGTCGCACATCATCGTGCAGCAGTTGTTCGACCGTCCTGGATTTCAGCAGGACCCTGTGGCCGATACCTTTCACAATGCCATCATCGGCGCACACTGCTCGTGCCCGACGCGTCTGAACGGTTTCGACAAGCCGGCTGAGCCATTTGACCTGGTGCATCACCACGGACTCCGGGACGCTGTGCCGCGCACCCTTTGGCGCAAGGGCCAGCGAGTCACCAGTCTTGACGTGTTCCCCGGCGACGAGAAACAGAAACGTAAAACGAAGCTACTCATCTCCGCAGGTACCGTGCTCGATAACGTTAAGGTGCCACCATCGGGCGGATGCGTCGTTTCTGTCATGGTAAAATTCGATGGCGACCATCCGGTACTGAGCTTCCCCGGATTCCACCAGTTGTTCTTCTATGGAGATTATAAGCGCGAGCTCGTGGAGTTCTGCCAGTTGTTTAACTTCGAGGCCCAGGTCGTCTGATGACCCCGACGAGCGGCAGAAAATAATCGATATGGTCTTTGGTGACGGTGACCCCAAATGCACACTACCGCCAAGGTCCGCCACAACATTTTTCGCCAAGTAGCTGCTTTTCCTGGATTCTAAATGAATGCGATTTATGGCTATATCACTGAATTGTATTAAAGGTAAGTAAAACTGATTTGCAGAAAGGATTTGTATCAGTAGTTTATAGTTCGCTGAGCTTTGCGCATGCGCCGGCGATTTTTTTCTGAAGGTTTCTCGTAATAGGCATTGCGCTTCATATCTCTAATCAAGCCCTCTTTTTCGCACAGCTTCTTGAAGCGTCTTATCATTTGCTGGACCGATTCACCTGCTCGTGATTTGACTTTTAGCATAAAAAAAAGAACCTTTCTTGCCTACATGCTTAGCAGAACAATAATAAAAAGAAACTTTTAGTTTATTTCGGTAAAATATAAAAAGCCATTTAGTTTAATTGATAATCTACACCTCATCAAGGCAAAAATTTTTGCCGGCAGTTTTTGGCGTAAAAGTGAGGTTTTTTAGCTGAAAAACGTGATTATTAGTTTAAAAAACTCACGAATTTGCCGAAACAGTTGGAGGCGGACGCTTCTAACACGTTTGCCAGAAGTCTCCGCCACGCGCGGATGGTGGATAACAGCAGTGTATTTAGCTTTGTTGAGTAATGTGAGTAAATATGGTAGAATAAGAAAACGATTTGCCTGTTAGAAGTCCGCCCACGGCGGATATCAATTTTGGAGGTATTTTTGGTTGCAGAAGCTGCGCCAGACGCTAAGAGTCAGAAAAGAACGGGCCATTTTGGTGGCTGCTATCCTGCGTGCCCGGAACGATTCTGACGATTTAGCTGAACTTACCGCCTTGGCTGAAAGTGCCGGCGCAATTGTTGTCGATAGATTTCAGCAGAAAATCCGCACAATAAGTGCCACTACATATATAGGCAAAGGCAAAGCCATCTTTCTCGATAAGCGGGTCAAGCGCTTCAAAGCCGATGTTGTGATATTTGATAACGACCTCTCGCCGAGACAGATTCGTGAGCTTGAAAAGATTGTCAAGGTTAAAGTGCTGGACCGCGGCGAGCTGATTCTGGACATATTCGCCACGAGAGCAAAGACGAAGCAGGCCAAGCTGCAGGTCGAACTGGCACAGTTGGAATATACGTATCCGCGATTGACCAGAATGTGGCTGCACCTCGACACCGTAGCCGGTGCAGGTGGTGGCACCGCTGCAGGGGCTGTCGGCGGCATCGGCACACGCGGGCCGGGCGAACAGCAGTTGGAAATCGACCGCCGATTGGTCAATAAGCGAATCACACAACTAAAGCGCGAGCTTGTGAATATCGATAAGCGCAAGATTCGCGAGATTGACGGGCGGAAAGGCCTGTTCAAAATCTGCATCATCGGCTATACGAACGCAGGCAAAAGCACACTCCTGAACGCTCTTACCGATGCCGATGTGTTTGTCGAGGACAGACTCTTTGCGACTTTAGATACGCGAACGAGAAAATGGACGCTGGGCGGCGGAGCCGAGGTGCTTTTGAGTGACACCGTCGGCTTTCTAAAAAATTTGCCTCATCAATTGATTGCGTCGTTCAAGGCGACGCTGGAAGAAGCCATCAATGCTGATTTGCTCGTGCACATCGTAGATGTCTCCAATCCGGATGCCCTTAACCAGATCGACTCGGTAAACAACGTTCTGGCAGAGATCGGCTGCGGCGAAAGCCCGATATTGCTCGTGCTCAACAAGGTCGATATTGTAAGAAAAGTAAGTGACCTTGAGATGGTGCAAACGCTGTTACCGGATGCGGTCTGCATATCAGCCAAAACCGGCCTCGGCCTGGAGCAGTTGACTGATGTGGTCTCTGCAAGGTACAAAGGCTCCGAACTTCTGCTTCGGGTAAGCTCCAGCCAATCGGACGGCAGAATCCAGAGCTTTCTGCGGGCCTACGGCCGAATTGTGAAAGAGCAGTATCTCGATGGCTCCGTTCAAATTGACGCCACACTCGGCCGAAACCAACTGCCCGGCCTTAAAAGACTGCATCCTGAAGACATCGAAATCATACAGACCTGATTTGGTTTGTGATTCGTGCCTGATGGCTCGTTAAAAAATTTGGGCACGGATAGCGGCTTGGGTGCGGTGATGTTGAGAAAAAGACGCTGATAGTTTTGGAGGTGTTATGACCAATAAAAAAACTGATGAATACAAAATTCAATATGGGATTACAAGCCGTCTGAACAAAATTGTTGCAACTGATGACAGAAAGAAACGGAAAGAGTTAAAAGATGAATTGTATGACTTGACTAATCACTTTTGGTACCGGAAATTCACGATAATACGTAACATTCTTCAGAGCAAAGCTCCGGCAAAAACTAAGTGTAGTAAGATACAAGAAGTTATTGATACGCCGAAAGAGGGGTTGAGCAATCTACTGTCATAGTTTGGTGTGCGGATAGGCGTTGAATTGCTCTCGTTGCTCGGCCTGGGTGCGGTGATACTAAACTAAGAAGAAAACACTAAAAACGCTTGACCTCACCAACGAAACGGCTATAATAAAAGTGCATTTTTTTATCCTTTCAAAAAGGTCCCTGCTCACCATTTCTCTTTTTCCTCCGGAAAGCAGGGGCTTTTTATTAAATTCTCTCAAGAAAAGCGCTATTCCGCCTAAAACTCGCCCAAAACCCACTTATCGTACTACGATACAGAAAAAAGATTTGATTTCTGCCCACTACGCTTTTGCTGCTGGGCTTGCGTGCGGTGATGTTTAGAAAGTGTCTTTAGGCTGCCCATAGAATCTCACAAAGTGGCTCTCAAAGGGATTTTGCGTCCGTAGCATCGCTGCCGGTTCATGTGCGAGACAGCACTACTGGTTCATCACAACTAAAATGATGGATGTCGTTCTGAACGCAGCGAAGAATCTCCTTTGCTCAGGCCGGATGCTTCGCCATTCGGCTCAGCATGACAATTCATCAAAGTATGTGTGACGGAGCACTACCTTTATTGCTTAACCTTTCCAGTGGCCGCCCACTCCACGCCGCGGGCGATTATCCTCTGCACATTCGGGTTCATCAGGGCCTTACCATCGTGACCGAAGGCGTTGTGAACCGTGCGACCCTTGCCGTAGTTCAAGGTGAAGACCAGAGGCTCAGTCCTCTTGCTCCAATCGGAGTAGGCGTCCACCAGCACATTGATCTCGCCTGTCCCCTGCAGCTTTGCGTACAGCTCGTCGTCGGTCTTGAAATTGCTCATCCCTGCGGTGATGGGATGTTCCTTGTCGACGACCTTGGCCTCGAAGACACCTCGCGGGCCGTGGCCCGAGGTGCCCATCACCCATTTCCGGCCACAGAGCCTGCCGAATTCCTCCCACTTGGCGAACGAGGCGGTTGCCAGGTGCTGGACAAAGAAGCCCTTTCCGCCCTTGACGAAGTTCAGGAGGTTCTTTTGGGCTTGCCTGGGAATCATTTTGATACGTTGGCTATAGATCATAAACACGATCACGTCGTACGCCTTCAGTGCGGTTTCCGATTCGAGGATCAGCGGGTCTTCGCACACCCTGACATCGAACCTCTTCGAGGCCACCAGCGCTTTGCGCGTGGTCTCGGACATCTCCCGCCAGGGGTGCGCTGACACGTCGTCGCCGGTAATCAGCAGGGCCCTAATCTTGGCGGGCTTCCGGGCCGCATCGGCTGCAGGACAAAAACTCATCGCCACAATACACATCAGAGCCAGAACAAAAATTAAACGCCTCATCTCATTTCTCCTTTCTGTCAAAAGACAAAAATTGGGGTCCTCCGTGGACCCGGTGTGGTACAAAAATATATATGTGGCCTTTATGTTACAAAGACCATACCATTCAATCCTTGAAAAGTCAAGATAATATATCAAATAAGATTCCTTATATCCCCCCAGGCCGGTTCTTAAAACCAGTCACCTACCACCTGTTGGGAATAAGCTCGAATCCTCCACGCTCTTACTGCTTGGCCTGGGTGCGGTGATGTTGGGAAAAAAACACTAAAATCTCTTGACCTCATTAGTCAAACGGGTATAATAAGAGTGCATTTTTTTATCCTTTCAAAAGGCCCCTGCCTTTTCTTTCTCATCACCGTTCCTCCGGAAAGCAGGGGCTTTTTATTAAATTCCCTCAAGAAAAGCGCTGTTTGGCCTAAAAACTCGCCAAAACTGCCTGTTTTCTTCTTTGATTTGCAGGTTAGCCCGGATATAATTGTATCACCTTAATTAACTTTACCAGAAACGGGAGGTTGGTGATAAATGAGACTTTATAATATGAATTCCGCAAAATTTTATGAGAAGTTATCGGTGCGCATAGTGTGCGCCGTGAAATATTAACAATTTTTAGAAAGGAGAAACGCAATGAACGAACGAAAAACTGCAAAAGCGAGGGTGAGCTTGGGAAAGACCGTGTTTTTAGTGACAGCCATCCTCATCATTTGGAGCGGCTCGGCAGCAGCTCAGCAAAGCCTCCGTGACGTTGCGAAAGAATACGGGTCTGACTGGTTGGCTGGCCGATGGACTGCCACGACCGACGACGGTACAACGATCCTGTTAGTGTACAAGTGGGAACTTGATGGACACCTCATGACTGCTGATTTCAAGATGGGTGAGTATGCCTCCCGCGGCATGATCTTTTACGTGCCGGGCGAGGAAAAGGCCACCCAGGTGAGTGTTGACAACAGAGGTGGCAGGACCAAGGGAACATGGGAAGCGCAGGATGGCAAACTTGTCTCGAAAAGTGAGCGTGTTGATGCTGAGGGCAACGTACGGAAGAGTGCTACCGTCTACTCGAAAGTGGATGCTAAGACAATAAAAATCGCACTCTATGGCCTGGACCAGGACGGTGAGCTTAATGATGAGCCGTGGTTCACCATGGACTTCAATCGCAAAGCCGGCAAGACCAGTAAGGAAACAGATACGCCGGCTGGTGAATCCCAAAAGAAATCCAACTGACAACTACTACGGGCAGTGCGATGTGCCTGAGATATACAGATACGGCTCTGAAGAATTTATATTCTCTAACGGTAGTCTTGTGATTAAACATCTGAGCTGGAGTAGACCTGTCGAGTTTTATATCAATGAAGAGGCTGTATCTCTTTCTTGGACGAATAATTACTCTCAAGAGATACCTATAGTCTTGCCGGACAAATTTGAGGTCATTCAGACTTACGGGAGAAGGACAATATATCCGGTTGAGACGGCAGATGGACTTGTCCTTTCTGTAACTGATGAGGACGTGGGGGAAGATTTCTATTCAAACTAACTGGGGACAGTCCCTATTTTCTCCGTGGAGATACAAAATTAGAAAAAGCGGTAAGATGCGTCTATTGAGGTAGGTAGTATTCTATCGTATAAGCGATTCCATATTGGGAGAAGTTGTTATGAATACTAAGAAAGTCATATCAGTTAGTATTGTGCTGATAATCATGGGGGCGGCGTCTGTGCCTGCAAAAGTCGGGGTGACTGTGGGACCTATGGTTGCGGCCGATGGCAGCGGCACGCATCGCACGATCCAAGAAGCGGTGGATGCGGCAGCAGCCGGTGCGGTGATATTGGTCGGACCAGGTGTGTATGAAGAACGCGTGAAGATTGACAAGCCACTGACGCTGGAGGGCGCTGGCTGGGAACAGACTACGATTATGACGAGAAACGTTGCGGCAGACAAGTTCCAATTAGAGCTATTATCTTTTTCGGTGCGAATAGGAGAGCGACTGAAAGAAGTCAAAACGAACGAGCAACGTCAGGCGATAATGGAAGAATTCGCGGCTGAATTCAGTGAGAAGCATGCGACGCTGCTGGTAACCAACACCGAGGGGGTCATAATTCGCAATCTGAAAATCAGCTCGCCGGGTCGGATTGTGGAGGGACGTTTGCTGCCGGTACCTGTCATCAAATTCAAGAATGCCAAGGCGGAGGTGGTTGGTTGTGCGGTCATTGGGAGTGTCGGGGAAGGGATGCGCGTGGCCGGTGGGTCGGATGTAGAAATTCGCAACTGCCTGGTAGCCGCCGTATGGAGCACAGGTATTGTCGTAACAGGAGATAAGGGTGGGATTGCAAAGGCACGGATACAAGACAGTGACGTGCGGAACTGTCACTATGCGGGGATAGTAATTCGGCCAGGCTGCGACTCGGTGGTGGTGAAAGGCTGCCGCATATCCGGCTCGGCGTGGCATGGGATTCGTTACGATGGTGCTTCACCGGCAATTACGGGCAATCTGGTATTCGGCAACGCCCGCAGCGGGATGTACGCTTCGGGGAAGACGGCGGCAACGGTAAAGAACAACGTCTTTTACAAGAATAAGCAAAGCGGAGTTTCGTGCTGGGCCAACAACGGAGACACTATTGAGAATAATACCTTTGCCTCCAACGGCAGGGAGGGGCTGAGCATTAGGGGGAAGTGCCGGACGACTATCCGGCGGAACATTTTCTTTGGTCATTCCAAGGCGGTCACATTTAGCTCGGGCGCCGCGGTTGCAGATGGGTGTCGGCTCGAAAGAAACGTCTATTGGGAGAACGAGGCGGCGGTTGTTGGCGTGGAAGTAAAGCCCGAGATTAACAAAGAGATAATCAGCGTTGACCCTCTGTTCGTGGACGTTTCGGAAAAAGATTTTTCGCTGGCGGAAGACTCGCCGGCCCTGCAGAAAGGGATAGGCGTGGCTGTTCCCATTGCATTTAGGAGTCCGTGGGCGCTTCAGCCGGAAGAGAAGGCTATTATTCCGGATGGGGACACACGAGACAGTCGGCAATGGAAGAAACCGGCCAAAATCAAACCGACGGAAGGGAAGCGGGTCGGTGCCTTGGGGAAGGAGCCTGCCGGCGATGAAGACAGTGACATGACAGGCAAAGAGGCGCCCGGATTCGAGCAACTGCTTGAAGAGTACAAGGGGCTGGTGTCGGAGCTGGATGTGAGGTTAACCGCCTATCGGGCGTCGATGCCTGTGTTCGCCAAGTTTGCCGAGGTATATGAAAACAAGTTTTTTATATCCTTGGAGGTGCAAGTGCAAGCGGCCGGAGCAAGGTTAAAGGAGATGAGAGAACAGGGGCATAATCTGGAAAGCAGCAAGTATAACAAGAATAAAGAAGCTAAGAAGATTGGTGTGATGATCGCCGGTGCGATATATAGAGACGTTTACTCTGAATTTCAGGAGGCTTTGGAGGCGGGTCAGTTAAAAATAACCGACGAACAAGAGAAAATCTACTACATTGGATGTTATTTTCATTTCATGACGGCCGAACCTGCGTCGGAGCCTTTCGAAGCGCATTATCCGTATAAGAAAGACACAGTGGAATACAATCTGTTTTTGCGTGATCTTGGTCAGCTTGCGGCGATGGCGACGTCGCCGCTGAGAAAAATGGTTTGGCAGCTTCCGGCCGAGCTCGAAGATGAGCAACGTAAGATCAACGAACTTTATGAACAGCTTGTTCAAGCGAAAGAGCGGTCAAAAGCAGATATACCGCTTCCGACAAAATACAAAGAAGCCTATTTGAAGAGCCTTGAAGAGCAATGGCAAAGTATTGGTCAAGCTGCAAAGTCGTATGGGGAAGGACGCAAGACGGAAGGACAGAAACGAAAAGAGTAGTTTAGAGCAGTCTAATCCGGACAAGGACTACAAAGAGATGGCGAAGCGAGACTTTCTGCTTACTGCCGGGCATTCATTCGCCATAAAAAAACCGGTTTCAGACCCCAAAAGGGAAAAAGGGGGAAATTAGGGACAGTCACCTATTTTTATTGCCTATCTTAACGTTTCTACTCTGTTTCTTTCCTTTTCTTGGGTCTGCCGATTGGTAGTGGCCACCCCAAGCGGCTGGCCAATAAAATAGGGCCGATGCTATGAGCACCTTACACCGGATTATAAACCATTAACAGACCCTACGGCAAAAGTCCCATCCACCATTTAACCATTCACCAATTCACCATCCGTGAAATCCGCGTAATCCGTGGTTAAATATTATTGAGTCCTCTGAGTCCTCTGTGCTTTCTGTGGCTGACTTTTCTTCGTGCCGGAGCCTGTCCGCCGTAGCTTTAGCGAAGGCGGATGCCTTCGTGGCAATAAATCCTGTTATCCCGGATATTTCACGGGATTTTGTGCAGATTAGGGGATGTTTTGGGGTAGGATCTTGAGATTGGGTTTGATTGGGTTTGTTTTCCCCGCGTCTGCGAAGTGGTACATTTTCATAATCCTTTGTTAATACTTTATTTACGTTCATTTTGGCCTTTTCGGTAATTGGGTTTGTATTGGGTTTGAATTGGGTTTGTTTTTCCCACTTCCACCAAGTGTCTCATTTTCATAATCCCTTGTTAATGCTTTATTTACGTTCATTTGACTTTTTCGGAAATTGGGTTTGTTTTGCATAAAAAGTCTGATTTGTAAAGAACTCTTTACAGTTGTAAATATGCGAAGGACAGATGGCAGAAGACAGATGACAGTTGGTAGTTGATTATTCATCATAAACCATTTCCTAACAATTAAATTTGGTTTGGCCTGTTTTCGGCCGGGGGCAAAAAAGACGCGCCTCTATAATTGGCGTGAACATGCACGTTTGAGTCGAAATTTGGTGTTTTTTTGACGGGATAAACAGGATTAACTCGATGTGAGAAAAGGAGTAAAAAAAATTTTCAATTTCCCGATTTTAGGTTTTAGGGTGCTGCACTTTTGGTTGATTTTTAACCACGGATCCGTTCGACACTTCGACAAGCTCAGCGTAAACAAGCTCAGGACAAGTTTTTTGTTTTCAGTTTGACAATTGCAATAATGCCATATAAGTATATGCATATATACTTATGGACTGCTTTAAGAATCGTGGTTTTTGAAAGAGGGATTTGTGGTTTTTGTACAGAGATATAAGTATATGCATATATACTTATGGACTGCTTTAAGAATCGTGGTTTTTGAAAGAGGGCTTTATGGTTTTTGAAAGAGGGCTTTGAGGTGGAGATTTTTTTATTTTTAGCCACAGGTTTCGCGGAGAGATTAAAGTGA
>JAUXAB010000083.1 GCA_030615025.1 Phycisphaerae bacterium
TTCTGTTCGCCCGGATATTGACGAGTCAGCTTTTCCGGCTGAGCGCATTAGCCCTTGTGAATATGTTAGACGGCTGGCATTGGCGAAGGCAAAAAATGTCGCGGCCGGGCATCCGGACTGTTTGGTCATCGGTGCGGACACGGTTGTGGATTTTAAGGGGGAAATCATTGGTAAGCCGGCTGATGCAAAAGAGGCGGAGGAGATTACCAGAAAGCTTTTCAGCGGGCCGCATAAGGTAATAACCGCAGTTGCAATAGTCAGGGAAAGCGACCGCACCGTGATTGTCGAGAGTGACACCACGACCGTTTATCCTAAAAAAATGACTGCTGAGCAAATAGCCGAGCACATCAAAAGCGGCTCCTGGCGGGGCAAGGCGGGCGCTTATGCCATACAAGAGGGGGGCGACGAATTTATTGAAAAAATAGAGGGCAGTTTGACAAATGTAATGGGCCTGCCAATGGAACTTCTGCAATCCGTCCTTGCCGGGCTGGGAAGAATTATTGATTGAGATTGCCGGGGCCGTTAGAAATTGGGTTTGATTGGGTTTGTTTTCCAGGGCTCTGAAAGTGGTTTCATTTTCATAATCCTTTATAACATATAAGTTTACGTTCATTTTGGCTTTTCGGAAATTGGCTTTGAATTGGGTTTGTTTTTTCGGACTGTGAAATCATCTTTTTTTCTGTAATCCTTTGTTATAAGTGAGTTTACATTCATTTGGGCTTTTCGGAAATTGGGTTTGAATTGGCTTTGAATTGGGTTTGTTTTCACCAAGTGTCCAATTGGATTTATTTTCATAATCCTTTGTATTATATGGATTTACATTCATTTGCAATCCGCCTACGGCGGACAAGATTGGCTTTGTTTTGCATAAAAAGGTGCGATTTGTAGAGCGTTCTCGACAGTTGTAGAGGGTGCCAAGGGCACAATGATTATTGATTATTGATAAATGATTATTTGTTGTTCCCATAAGGGTTTTCCGTTTCGCTCCAAGACTATTTACGAACGATGATTTTTGGCGTGTATCTGCTGATACGAAAACTTGGGCGGCTTGCCCTACTCGTGCGGTTCTCCGCTAAATACCTGCCATTTCTATGGCGATTGTAATTATACCAAACTTGCCTCAAACGTTCAATAAAAATCTAACTTTTTTAAGAAATATTTCATCATGATCCTGGATGCGAGGGATTGAAGAGCATAAGGGCACGAAGAGAAATTAGACGCGGATTAACGCCGATTAACGCAGAAGAGTTGAGCCACTAATTGACACGAATAAAGGCGGATTTAGCGGATAAAAACCATAATAATTCTATCTTTCTTAGCAAAAGTGACCAAAAAAGTGCTTTATTGGTCGTCCCCACGAAGCTTGCCACTGTCTAAAGTTAAAAAGAAACACCTGAGGGTGCAGGCGGACACCTTTAATTCTCCTGTCTTCTGGGAGATGCTTTGACTGATAATTTTCTATTGATTATTTAGTATTTTATGTTTTGAGTGCACACATGTTGGAATGTTTAAAACTTCACCCAATAGTTTAAAGTCAGAATCCATACTGTGAAGAATAATTGTTGGATAACTAGCCTTCGCCTCAATGGATATTACAGCGTCACTCATTTCTTTACAAGGTTTTCCGTGAGGTGATGTCCCACCCAAAATAGCCGTCGAAGTGTCTTTGATTTTTTTGAGTGTGCCCTTACGATCATTCATTTTATCAAGTTTCGCATTATCAATGTTAGACAGTACAGTAAGGTCACTTTGTTGAGACTTTAAAAAATCGTCTATTTTACAATCAGAAGAACATCTGCTTGTTATTTCGATATAAAAGTTTCCTCTTTTGTCTGGGTCATCTTGAGCTGATTTACACTCAACTAAATTGAAAAGTGGTTTTTTGAGATTTCCGGAAAAATAGTTTTGCCAGGTTGATTCAATAATCTTTTCTAACTTTTTTAAACAAGGTAGTTTTGAGTTGTATTGTTTAAACAAACGACGAAATACTTTGTAAGGAAGTTCATCAAGTCCTCTATCCATTCTTTTCATTATGTCATCTAAGCGAGACAGGGCTTCATCTAAAGTACCAGAATCAACTATAACTCTATGAACAAGAATGGCCTCTTTTAGAACTTTGAGCTTATATTCATTTTTAACATATACCGAACAATAACAGGGCTTCTGAGATAATTCGTTGTTCAGATAATGCCTTATCTTTTCATCTTCCCATGTTTTGCTGATTTGTGTAGAAGTGTCTAAAAAGAAAGCTTCATCCCCACCCACCATAATAATTATTCTCCGAATTCATCTATGGCTTTTTGTGTATTAGGTAATAATGAGAGCCCGGACTCAACTAATTGGAGATGATATTCTGCAAAAGAGGCCTTGTCGCATTTTTCTTGTTTTTCATAAATCGTTTCTATGCCATTCTTAAGCAAATCCATTTGCTCTTCTGTTATTGTTTCGGCATAATTGTAGGAGAATACATCTTTAAGAGTAGAGACAAACCAAGATAGATATTTTGCGTCATATTCTTCTAATTCTTCTTCAAACTTCGATAAGCAATTCTTAAGTTCATCGCACCAAACAATACGATTCGAGAAATCAGAAAAATCTTCTTCAAGTTTTTTGAAAGTAGTTTTTATTTTTAAAGGTATATCTATTGAACTAGGTATAAAGATTGATGGAATAGAAGTTTTTCTTTTCCATTCATTATTTTTTTGTTTAGCTACAAATGCTTCAAGCTGGTCCATTCTCTGAAGAAGCGATAAAGCAATATCGCTAGTTCTATCCCATTTATCTATGCTGGATTGACTAATGTCTTCTGTTAATGGTGTATGTTCAGCAAAATTATCTTTTAAAGTATTTTCCATTTTAGAATGTATCTAATATTTGCTTTAAATTATCAATCAGTTTTGTAACATCCTTTTTCTGTAACTCTAATGTTATTTGATTTGGTTCAGTAACGGTAGGCAATTGAATGCTAATACCTCCAAATGACATTTTAGCTCTACGTGCCTCAATGCCCGGTTGCGAATACATAATTGATAAAGTTACATATTTACAATTATCAAGTTGTCCAAGTTCTTCATCAAATGTCTTATTGTTTGTTTCCCATTTGATTTCTTTTAATGTAAGACCCTTTGTAGTCTTCTTAAAGGTCGATTCTTGCTTTAGAGCTTTAGGAACATTTATAACTTTCTCTATCTCTTCCAATCTCCAAAGAAACTCATCTATCACAACGTCTTTAAGAATTGTAGATGGAATATTGTTTTCAATCCCCTTAGCTTTATCTGAGTAAACAGAAGCTGTCAAAAGAGAGTCGAACTCAGTTGAAATTGTGCTCATGAAATCTTCAAAAGATAGCTTGCCCTTAATTTCATCGGAAACACGATCTTTGATTTTCGAAGGTTCTAAAGAAAATTCAAGATCGCCACTAAAATCAACATCAATTCCAACTTTCTTTTCATCAAGTAATTTAGAAATTATGCTAAGTACCAGACTGAATATTTTTCTTTCTTCGGTTCCGGGTCTAAATAATTTTTTGCTTTTGTCAGTTTTCTTAGTTTTTTTCGGAGACATATTTCAAAACTCGTAAAAAAGATAGATTAATCTAGAAAATGCGTATTTTATTTTTTCCAGCACATAATATCTTTTATGATATCGGCAAATTGATTGCCAAAGCTAAATCCCTAATCCGTTTCTGTGAAGATATCCATTTCGATGAATATACATGATTTTAGCATATTTTACTATAGAGTCAAATAAGTATTTAGCTAAATAAATGTTGAGTAAATGTTTTTTTCTCAAAAACCCGCATAAATTAGTGAAATCCATGGTTAATAATACCCAAAACCCACAATATCCGCCAAATCATCCTTTTTATTACCACTTTATAGCCGTTTCTGTTTTTTCAAATGTTGACGATAATTCGCCCCAGTTAGACCCCAGTAATCTGGATCCCCGACTACGACATTCGAGGACGGGCGGGGTAAACATTTTCGCCCGGTTGCCGGTAGTTCGTAATTTTTTTGGATTCCGCAATAAATGTGGAATGACAAACCGGCGAATCAATGAAAGATTTCGCTCACAGATGTATCAAGCCTTTATGGGCAGAGAATAGCAGAAACAAATGGAAAAGGGAAAGAAAAATCCACCCAGCACAGGGGTGGGTAAAACGATAAAAACCCCGCCCAGAGAACGGGGCTAAATAAAAAGACACCCCGCGCAATAAATTGCGGGGGCTAAACGAGACGGAGGCGACGAAAGACGTCGCGGTTTTTATAGGAAATAATGGTGGGGCAAGCCCCACCCTACCGCTACCGCTTGAAATGACACCGGGGTGTGAAATGGCGGTTAATGCAGCATTTCGACGATTAGCTCTGCGACTTGCTCAGACGCTTTTTTCTTAGCTAACGGCTCGGCTAATTTAATCAGCTCACCGCTAATTTGAGATAACCTGTCCCTGTCCTCTAAAAGCCGTTCAATACTTTCGGCAATTGGTTCTGTCGAGCTAAAGTACGGCATAAATTCCGGCACTAATTCTTTATCGCTTAAGATATTGACCAGAGACAAATATTTTAGTTTTACCAACCACCTCCCAATTAGGTGCCACAAAATCCTGCTGGATTGATATATTATTACCATAGGACAGCCCACAGCCGCGACCTGCAAAGTGGCACTGCCGCTTGCCACAATCGCAAAATCAGCAGCGTCAGCAGTGTCGCTAACCGAGTCAATAGTATATTGACAAACAAAACCGGCAATTTGTGCTGCTTTTAGAATCTTTTCTCGCTCAGCATCCACAGCCACAGTGACAAATGTCACCGTGGGATACTTTTGTTTTAACTGGGTCGCTATCTGCTGCATCGGGAGCCAGAGCGAGTCGATTTCAGCGGCTCGTGAGCCGGGCATAAGGGCAAATCGAGCGTTTGTTGGCTCAAAATCTGCATACTTTCTTCCGTGGCGGGCCAAATCAATCCCGATAGACGACATCGGGACTTCATCGAACAGCGGATTGCCGACGAAAACGGCATCAATGCCTCTCTGGCAGAACCAATCCTGCTCGAAAGGCAGTATGCAGCAGAGTTTATCGCAGTATTTTCGAAGTTTGCCGATTCGCCAGCCGGCCCAGGCCCAAAGCTGAGGAGCGACGTAGAAAAGGGTCTTTATCCCCGCTTTTTTTGCGGCTTTTGCAACGTGAAAGTTGAAGGCGGGGGAATCGCAGACGATAACCAGGTCGACCTTATTGCTTTTAAGAAAACCAGTTATGCGCTTTATCAACCTGTAGAAATGAAGTACGTGGCGAAATGCCTTATATATCATTGCAGCTTTTCCGGCGGTGGTTTCCAGCAGCCTGCACCCGGCTGAGGCCATTTTTGGACCACCCACGCCGACAAATTCGATATCGTAACCGCCTTTGCGCAAAGCGGTTATCAAGCCTGCACAATGGGCGTCGGCGCTCGGTTCGGCGGCACTGATAAAAATGCGATATGTCTTATTTGTTTCAAGCATAATAATTTAAGTGTATTTGTTACCAAGATTTGAAAAAAACAGCAACGAGATATTATTAGTATTTTGCACAGGTGGAAAGTTCAATCAAAAATGCAGCGTTCCGCGAAAAGCACGAAAAAGTTGGCAAATTGCGTATATCGTATTGCGTTAGCGGAGCCCTGCGGGGCTGTTTTTACTTTGACGGATTAAAAAATTTCGGTTAGTGTGAGGGGCGAATGTGAGGTTTGGTTTGTCAAAGATAGAACTGTTCTTTGTTTTTGAAAGGAGGATTTTGAGATGAAAAGACGGGAATTTCTGGCGGCGGGTATTGCGGGGGCGGCAGGTGTCAATGCTGTGGCTGCGAGTATAGGCAAAAGTGAAAAGGCAAAACGAGAATACTTCGAGCTGAGACAGTACCATTTGCTCAATCGGGCCAAGACAGGTGTGGTCGGCAATTTTCTGCGTGAGGTGGGAATACCTGCAATGAACCGTATAGGGATTAAGCCGGTCGGTGTCTTTAATGCGATGTATGGGCCTAACGAGCCGACGCTGTACGTTCTGCTTGTACACAAGTCGCTGGAGTCGGTGGTGCAGGCACAGAAGCGTTTGCTCGCAGATAGAGAGTACCGAAAGTCGGCCTTTGTCAATGCAGCTTTGTCCGAGCCGGCATACGTGCGGATAGAAAGCTCGCTGATGATGGCTTTCAAAGATATGCCGAAACTGGAAGTGCCGGAAAAGAAATCGCGTATCTTCGAGCTTCGCATATACGAGAGTCACAGCATCAAGGCGGCCAAGAAGAAGATTGAGATGTTCAATGAAGGCGGTGAGATAGCGATATTCAAAAAGACGGGTTTGCGGCCGGTGTTCTTCGGCGAAACTTTAATAGGGCCGAAAATGCCGAATCTTACGTATATGCTGGTCTTTGATGATATGGCAACGCGCGACAGGAGATGGGGCACGTTCGGCAGTGACCCGGACTGGAAGAAGCTGCGGGCAAATCCAGCTTACAGAGATACCGTTTCCAACATCACCGACATAATCCTGCGGCCAACTCGGTATTCGCAGATATAATTGGTGTGGAAACGGCCGGGGCAGCGGGTTGGTTATTCGAAAAAAACGGCTGAATACCAGTTTTGTTCTTCGTCCTGGTTTTGAAGTGTCTTCAACGGCAGCCCGAATTGGTGGACCGTTTTGAAAACGTCAATTCCGACACTCTGAAGAGCAGGCCGTGCCTTTTTAGGGTTGACACATTGCTCGCTGCGATGTCCCGCGCACTCCTCACAAAGCGCGCAGTCGCTCAATGAAAAAGCAAAATAGTAACCCTTCAAAAAGGCCTCTCTTTCGATGGCAAAGGAAACGTCCTGCGAAACCTTTTTACTTCTCGAATGAATAATAATTCCCCAGGAGTATTTTTCGAATACTTCGCGGTACTCCCAGGGTTTTAATGAGCCGGGCCTCGATGGGCACGTATGTCCCTTCCCCCAGTCACTACAGCCAAACATACACTTTAATATGGTGCGCGGGTCAGAGACTATATCTTCTATCTTAAAAACTACGGCGTGGTCCGCCCCGAGTTTTATCGCCAGCTTGGTAAAATGCTTTCGGTCTATTTTTGCACCTCTTTTGCTCATATTGTTTATAATGATTATAACGCGACCGGATAATGTAAACAATATGATAAACGCGGACCAAAGGCCAGCTACAAAATATGCGGATAGCAGATAGCGCACAGCGGATAGGAAGTGGTGCTGCGCGATGCAGGCGAGATTTTCGGTTTGACATTTTTGCGAGATTCGGGTATATTCGCATTGTAATAACTTAGAATGGGGACTCGTCTTGGAGGTATCTATTTATGCATATCAATAAACCTAAAGTTATGAGCGTTGTGCTTTTACTGCTGGCCGGTTGGTCAGGCAGCTTTGTCTTGGGACATAAAGAAGCGAAAGCTACAGCAAACAAGGACAAGCTTATTCTGACTGCCCGCACTCGGGGCCAGATGCCCGAGGGCAGCGGCAAATTCAAAGTGGTCAACAGTGAATTGAAATGGGAACCCTCGGAGACCGCTATCATCATCTGTGATATGTGGGACCAGCACTGGTGCAAGGGTGCGACGCGCAGGGTCGCAGAGTTGGCACCTTATATGAACGAGGTTGTTTGCAAAGTGCGTGATAAAGGCGTGCTGATAATACATGCACCCAGCGGGACGGTCAGCCACTATAAAGACCACCCTGCACGCAAGCGGGCCCAGAACGCACCGAAAGCAGCGAACCTGCCGAAGGACATCGGCAAATGGTGCAGGTGGATTGACGAGAAGGAGAAAAAGGAAGGATACCCCATTGATGACTCTGACGGTGGCTGCGACTGTGAGCCGAAGTGCAAACAGGGCTCACCATGGCGCAAGCAGATCGATATCATCGAGATTCGCAACGAAGATGCAATCAGTGATTCGGGCGTGGAAGTCTGGAACCTGTTAGAGCAGCGCAGTATCGACAACGTTATCGTTATGGGTGTGCACACGAATATGTGTGTGCTTGGTCGGCCATTTGGGCTGCGGAATATGGCGAGGTTCGGCAAGAACGTTGTGCTGATGCGAGACCTGACCGATACGATGTATAACTCGCGGGCAAGGCCATACGTTAGCCATTTTACCGGCACCGATTTGATAGTTGAGCATATCGAAAAATTCGTTTGCCCGACAATTACTTCGACAACGCTTGCAGGTGGTCCGGAATTTGTTTTCAGGAATGACAAACGGCTGCGTGTTGTTTTTATTTCGGCTGAGAGCGAATATGGGGCGGCCGAGTCACTGCCTGAGTTTGCACATGAGCTGGAGATGAAATACGGCTTGTGCTGCGAGATAGTTCAAGGCAGCACAGATAGGCGCAGCAAAGAGCGTGATTATATTGCAGGCATGGAGGCGCTGATGAGCGCAGACCTAACGGTTCTGTTTGTGCGGCGCCGGGCGTTTCCGGCGCAGCAGATGAAGTACTTCCGTGATTATCTTGACAGTCCCGACAAGTCGGGGCTGGTTGCCTTGCGTACATCCAGCCACGCCTTTGACACCCGCGGCAGACACCCTGTCGGTCATGTCGAGTGGCCCAAGTTCGACCCTGATGTGCTGGGCGGGAACTACCACGGTCATTACGGCAGTGGACCCACGTGCACGGTTACGGCTGCGGCGGGTGCCGAAGGCCATCGGATACTTGCGGGCATTCAGATACCGTTTACGAGCACCGGCTCGCTGTACAAGACCAGCCCGCTGGCGAGCTCGGTAAAGCCGCTGCTGATTGGTACGATACCAAACCAGAAACCTGAGCCGGTTGCGTGGACTAACATGTACAAGAAGGCCCGGGTGTTCTACACGTCGCTGGGTAGCTTGGACGACTTTAAGAATCCACGGTTCCGCCAGCTACTTATCAATGCTGTTTTCTGGGCGATGGACAAGCCGGTGCCGAAAGTCAAGGCCCAAGCCAAGTGATGTCCCGATATATCGGGATATCGGGATGATGATGGCCAACGGAGTCCCGATGTATCGGGATTCGCCAGTAGGCTCGATATTTTATTGGAAATGAGGCGTAACACGGCCATCCTGGCCGTGATTACACGGGCTGGAAGCCCGTCCCGATGTATCGGGATGGGAAACCGCAGGTAATGGGAGAACATGAATGATTAGATCATTACTTGTCCCCGATGTATCGGGGCTGGATTGCAAAAGACGTACACAATTTTTGTGCGTTGCTGTAGTGTGTTTGCTTCTTGCCGGCTGTGAGTCGAGTCAGGCCGAAGATGTGTTAACCGGCCTCGTGGGACGCTGGGATTTCAACGATGGCACTGGCAAAGACCTTTCCGGCAACGGTAACGACGCCGTGTTGGAAGGCGGGACTGTTTATTCTCTCGGTGAAGGGCAGGCATGTATTCAATTTATGCCCGGCGTCGATCCGATGCGGATTCCGGCATCCGAGGACTCGGCTCTTGCCATATCGAGCGGTACGATATGCTTCTGGCTGAACACGGTCACGGGTAGAAACACCCTTGTGAAATATGACAATCGCGCTGTTGAGATTAACGCTTATCGGGGCGATTTTCAGGTGCGTTTTGGGGGCGAAGACGACTTCAGGTATTGGGACCTGGTCCTGGATTACGATTGGCCGAAGTATGATATGCGCGAGTTCGCCTTCTATGGGCATCCAAGGGCTTCGATCGACGATTCGGAATGGCGTCTTTTCGCTGTGGCCTACGACGTTGAGGGCAAGAGGATCATCGGGTGGAAGGATGGCGAGCTTATCTCGGTGATCGATCTGTCGACGGTGGACATTGAACCCCTTCGACGCGAGGGTCTGACGGAGATTTCCACCGGTGAAGGTCTTATCGGGTTCATGGACGATCTGCGCATCTACAACAGGGTGCTGACAGACGCCGAAATGCGCGAAATATACAACTCGACCAAATCGGTCTATGCAGGTCGGCGGGACACGATTCCTACTGACAAAAAGATGGAGGTTTACGCCTACCAGGAACAGGACCGCTCGCTCTATCGGGCCTGGCTGCAATATGCCCCTGCTCGGGGCCGTAAAGGTATGGACATGTTAAACCAAATCGCAGTTGAAGGAGCGAATTCGACGGTTCGAACGGCGGCGGCGGAGTTGGCCGACGCCGTGAAGTCTATGTTCGACTTCAAGCCCTCAGTTAGAACAAAGCCTGGCTCCGGTTCGAAAGTTGTGCTGGGAACAGCCGAAACGTCGAGTTGGATCCGCGACAGAGCCAACAAGCTGAAGCTGGATCGGATTAAACACGACGGATTCATCATTAAAGCGGTGGAAGACGCCAGTGACACAACATTGGTCATTGCGGGAAATGTTCCGGCAGGCGTTATTTTTGGCGCATTCGACCTGATTCGTCGCATCCAGTTGGGCCAGGATCCGAGCAAACTCGATGTTCTGGAGAACCCGCAAATTCCCATCCGGATGGTCGACCATTGGGCCTACTTTCGCGGTTTTTTGGGCGACAAGTGGCGCGGAGGCGGCAGAAACAACTCGATCTATAGTTGGGAAGAGTTACGTACGGGTGATACGAAGCTGATCCGCGACTGGGTGCGCATGATGTCATCGGCCGGTTGGAACGCCATCTGCCCGAGCGAGATCAACTGGAGTTACCGCAACAATTTTCTCGAGCATCTTGATGAGGTAGAAATCCTCGCCGGCATCTGTCGGGATTACGGCATCAAGCTCTACTGGAGCCCGAGTTACCTGCTTGCGCTGGACAAAAAAACGGCTGACACACTCTATTCCAGGGTTCCTGATTTCGGAGGCTACCTGCTGAAACTGGGCTCCGAAAAACAAAACGGCGATCCACGTCCCCAGATGGTCAACCGGATTGCTGATAACCTGAAGCCTTACGGCGGCCATGCCCTGGTGCGCGCATTCGTCTACGGCAACTATCGCTATACACGCAAACCCTATCGCAACCTCATACCTTACGATATCTTCGCCCCGGAAGACGGCAATTACCGCGACAACGTGGTCATCATACCCAAGGGCAGCCCGCTGGACTGGGATTTCGCCGCACCTATCCCTGCGCTCGACGGCGCAATCCAAAAGAACCTCTCGGGGAGCGAGATGGTTATCGACAAAGGCTGGCCCGTCTCCTGGATAGAAAAGTGGAAGTGGTGGATGGAACAGGATAACTATCGAAGCGGGCCGGGCAGCCTGAACAAATTTGATGTTGATTGCATCATGGGTGTTTCAATGATCAGCCCCTCGCCCGCCTGGACAGAGTGTCCACTGAATATGGTGAACTATTACGGCATGGGACGGCTTGCCTGGAACCCCGATCTCTCGGTGGATGAGATTTATACGGAATGGATTCGATTGACCTTCGGCGACGATCCGGACTTGCTCGACAATATTAAAGCAATTCTTCTTTTGTCCGATGACGTGACTCGCAAACTATACATGTATCGAGGGTATCGCGGCATCTGGATCGACACCGGAGAAGACAACCTGGTCCAGGGCAAAACCCCGCATACGGTCAGCCGCAAGGGCATTAGCGTCACGAGCCCCGAACTGCGGAAACGCCTGCTGGATCAATACGCGCCCGGATTGCGTGAAATCTACGGCGATCGCATCAAAGGCGAGGAGTTCCTCCCCTATTTTCATTTTGTGGATTACGACTACCGTCTTTCGAACGGGCGCACCGTGATCCAGGATATTTATGCAAACCTGGATGAAGCCGTGAAAGGCGCTGAAAAAATGGCTGAAACATGGAAGAGGCTGGAGGGTAAGATTGACCAACATAGGTTTAAGTACACGCTCGACAATCTCACCGGCTACATCGAAAACGCGAGAAAAACGCGCAACAAGATGGTGGAATGCTTCGAAGAAAAAACTGGACGAAAATATAACAAAGTGATGTCTTCAAAGACGCTTTGAACCGAGAATATTGGCATTCTGGGTGACAAATGTGGGCTCGAAGGAAAAAAGCTGAAGCCAAAACCGAAGCCTTCCGAGTCCAAGTCCGAAGAAAAAGGCGCTATCCGGGTATTTCTATTCCAATGTCGGCGCCGTGGTGTCAGGGGCGAAAGTTGGTCAGCTTAATTTTCTTTCCGGCGTCATCGTAAACCAGGTCGGCTCTGGCGCCGATAATGGTAACTTGAGGCGTCGGTTTCTCCGGCCCCCCGTCGAATTCGCCCTTTCGGATCCCGGTGTAAGAAAAAAGCAGCAGATCGCCGTTCGCCGCATAGTCATAATTCGTCACATCGACAACCAGCTTTTCGCCGATATAGGCGTCGAGATTCAGGTCCTGGCACTGTACAGGCGTCACCCCGCCTTTGTGGGCGACAAACTTCGTCGTTGTATTGCCTTCACCGTCGCCCGTTCGGTACTCGCCCCTAACGGTTACCGACTTTATCTTGCCCTGGCTGTCGTCAACAACAAACATCCCCTCATTGAGGCTCAATTTGCCACAGTTCAATGATCCGCCAGCGATTACGTACCGGCCGGTTGTGGTATCAATATCAAGGTTTTTGGCGATTTCAACCGTTCCGCCAAGTTGCTGTGCCACGCTGTTGGTCCGGTCGACAATAAACGGCCCCTTGATCTTGAATGTGAGACCGTCAGGAATGATAAACGTCGATTGCTCATATACCCGAACCTCGAACTCACCGTCGATATCACGATCCAGGGTCACCGTTACACCGTCCGGAACTACCCGGCTCTTGCCGATCAGTACACGCTCATCTATCTTGTCGTCAGGCAGCCGTTCTGCATCGTCACCGGCCCATTTCAGGCGAGCGCCGTCACGTCCGGTCTCCCAGTTGGAAGAGTTACTCCACTTTCCGTTGCGCCTGGGGGCGATAGACGCCGTTCCTTCCTGCTCTTTTTCTTCAGGAGGCATCATCGGCGGATTAGTGGGTTGAATTTCACCGGCGATAGATACGTTCGTCAGCACAACATTTTCAGCATTTCGAAGGTGCATGATTGGCCCCTTCTCGAGTGTATCAACGGTGACGTTTTTTATGAAGACGTCGTAAACGGGCGCGGCTTCTACGCCCTGGAGGGATATCGTCTCGTCGGACCCTGCTCCGATATGCACGTCCTCGATGTTGATATTGCGGATCTCTGTCGGGAAGTTGCCGCCTCGATACCCGTGGTAGTTGTTTCTCAATCTGAGAATCCGGGCTTTTCCTATCTTGAGGTTTTTTATGTAGATGTCCTTAATGAATCCGCCCCTGTCGAGGTTGGACTTACAGTACAACACGTTCCCGCTCTCGTACTCGCAGTCGTAGAAAAAGACGTTGCGGACACCGCCGGCAATTTCGCTGCCGATAGCTATACCGCCAAAGTTCGACGGCATATTGCGTATGACGATATTTTCGCACGCCCGGCCTTTACGCCACGCGCTGTTGTCACGCCCGGCTTTGATCGCCAGACAGTCGTCGCTCTGGTCTAAAAAGCAATCTTCGATCAGGACATCCGTGGACGAATCGGGATCGATTCCGTCGTTGTTCGAGTTATGGCTGTCGATCGTGAGTTTCCGGATAGTAACATTCGTGCAGAATACCGGATGCACGCACCAGAACGGATAATCGTTCAGCGTCACGCCTTCGATGAGAACATTTTTGCACTCGAACGGTTCGATCATCGTCGGTTTCGCATAGATCTTTATCTGTTCCACGGGGACATCGTCGTGGTTCATCTTGCGCAGTTTCTCGTTAGATGTCGTTCCAGGCCTGGTTTTCCCGCTCCACATGGCCCATGACGATTCCGCCTGCCCATTGAGCGCACCCGAGCCGGTGATGGCGATATTGGTCTTTTTGTACGCATAGACCAAAGGCGAATAATTGTAGCACTCCGTGCCTTCCCACCTGACTCTGACATGGGGGAGATAGTCGTCAAAGTTCGTGCCGAACATGATCGTGGCGTTTTTGGTCACGTGCAGGTTGACGTTGTTGTCCAGGTGGATGGGACCATTGCTGAGAAATATGCCTTTCGGAACGACGACGCGTCCGCCGCCGGCCTGGGTGCAGGCCGCGATCGCCTTCTTGAAGGCCGGGTTGCAGTCGGTGACGCCGTCTCCGGCGGCGCCGTAATCGGTCACGTTGAAATCACGGTTCGGGAAAGTGGGAGGGATGATGCGGCTCAAAATCTCCGGCAGCAGGTCCCAGCCCTCCCGTTGTGGCACGGCCATCTTGGCCGTGTTTTTCACGGGCTGGAAGCCCGTGCCACTTCCGGAGCAGGAGCACGCCAGGAGAAGGGCAACCGTCAGGAGTGTGAAAGATGCGTTTCTTACGACTGTTTTTCGGAGGATCGCCTTGCTCATGGGTTTTGTTGTTCCTTTCTGTGAGATTTCTTTAACCGACATTTCCCAGATAAACGTTTAAAACACGCAATTCGATTCTTCCAGCATCAGTAATACTACCAAAAATACCTTACGTTGTACAGACCTCTCCGTCTTTTCACAAGAAAAACGCCTCATTGAGTGACTATGTGACTATGAGATTTTCACTCACAGCAAGAGTAACGGAGTAGAAGAGAAGAGCTATGGCGTTGCGACTCGTTATCAAATAGTTCAAATCTGGGTTTTGTAAGTATTTGTGGTTAAATGATTAATGATTGTCAAATAAAGACTTATGATGCTGACCGAAGCGCAACCGTAGCGTAACAGTAGCCTAAACGTGCAGGTCTGTTGCAAATTCTGTTGCAAATCGTTGGCTCGGATTAATCCAAATAGTTTTAAGCCTAAAGAGATAGAGCACACTGCAATCAACATATAGCGAGGAGCAGAAGACGGAGAGGGCGGGATTCGAACTCGCTCTCTCCGTTACATTTTAGGAAACAAGGGTTTAGAACGCAAGCCTTTTTTCTGCAACTGATTATGTACTACGATCCGTTACTATTCGCATATGATTCCTACACGATTCGTGACCCGAAAAATAGGACAGTAGTAGGACAGTGGGAGAAAATGGTTTCACACCATCTCGGCGGTTAAAAGGCAGTTAACCGTGGGACCTTTGGCTAGCGACTGACACCGAATTCAATTCGAGGTCGAGCCTTCAGAGTGTCCCAAGTACAAACGATACCTCCCTTGTTTTGCCTCCGACATGCCGTCCTAAGCTTCATTTTATCCCAGATTTCCTAAGTAAAGTGGTGTACAAGAGCGAAAACTTGATAGAATAGTTTTATGGAAAGCTTTAGGCTAACTGCTGATTTACATTGAACAAGAGGTACGGAATGCTCACTTATCAGCTACATACGCGATAGTTTGCGAGTCACGTCATCGGACAAAAGAAGAATTGCTTTAATATTGTCGAGCAAGTCCGGCAGGGGCTTTATCACAACCTCCTGTTGTCCTAAAAAACTATCTACTATCAGGCCCACCTTCTTTGTTCCTTCCTCAACTACTACCACCGACATTGCAGGGCTATCCGTTGAAACATCAGCGACCGGAGAGTGCAATCCCGAAAACGGAAAGCCAAGTCTCTCCCTCAGTCTGATTAAAGGAAGCACGGTATCTCTGTAAGAAATCATCTCGTTGTGCTCCATGGTCTTGATATCCTGCGGTGAAACCTTTATCGTCTCAGCTATATAGGACAACGGGATACAATATGTCTCATCTTCAATGCCTACCAGCATGGCCTGGGCTATAGCCATGGTCAGAGGCAACTTTATAGAGAAGGTAGTACCCTCATTTGGCCTGGTATCTATGTCCAATGTTCCTCCGAGTGATTCCACCATGACCTTCGATGCGTTCAGCCCCACCCCTCTGCCCGCCGCTTCAGTAACTTTTTTGGCCCTGCTATACCCAGGGTATTTAGTAAGCATTATCACTTCTTTCGGGCCCAGCGCTGAGAGATCTTCGGCTGTGATGATTCCTGTCTGGATGGCAACTTTCTTTATTTCTTCGATATCTATACCCCGGCCATCGTCAGAGAGCTCTATAACTACAAAATTCCTCTCTCTTCTGGCTGAGAGCTTTATCTTTCCCCTTCTCGTTTTTTTCAGCCTCTCTCTTTCCTGCGGCTTTTCAATGCCGTGAATGACTGCATTTTTTAGAAGATGGAGCAATGGTTCGTTTATCTGGTCCTGAATACTGCGATCTAAACCTATATGGCCTCCTTCAATGAGGAAATCTGCCTCTTTCTTCTGGCCGACTGCTATGTCTCTGACCATCCTGGGATAAGGAGCGAAGATATACTCTAAGGGTACGAGCCTGACTTGCATCATCTGGTCCTGGAGTTGAGAAGTCAGTCTGGTGAACTGGGCTACCGTCTCTTCCAGGGCAGTATCGGCTATTGTTTGAGCTATCTGGGAGAGCCGAATTCTATTTATGGCCAATTCTCCGGTCAGGTCCATGAGATTATCGAGTTGAGTTAAAGGGACCCGCACTGCCTGGACTTCGCCCAAAGAGCGAGCTGAGCTGTCAATATTATCCAGTTCTAATTCCGGTTCCTTTATGTCTATAGGCTTTTTCTTATCTTTGCCAACCGCAGAGGCAATCTCTTCAAATCGCTCCACTAACGGAGCCACTTTTACCTTCTCTGGCTTGCCTTTTGCTTTCTCTTCAATTAAGTCGCCCAGGGCGTCCAGAGATTTGAACAGCAAGTCCACTATGTCCTTTTCTGCCTTCGATGCTCCGCTCCTCAACGATGCCAGGGTAGTCTCTATGGAATGGGTAAGTTTTGCGATTTCCTCATATCCCATACTCTGGGCCATGCTCTTTAAGGTGTGGCTCTGGCGAAATAGTTCATTGAGTAAGGCTGTATTTGAGGGTTCTTTCTCGAGGTCAACCAGAACATTATTTAATGAGTTCAGTATCTCCTGTGCTTCACTCAGAAACAGCTGCTTATATTCTGATACTTTCATTACTTATCCGTATTTTATCCTTTGACTGTTTCACGATCTCATCCGCTATTTGGGACAATGGAACAACTTTATCAACCACTCCTGCCTGGATGGCTGCCTTGGGCATGCCATTGACGATGGCGGTAGACTCATCCTCTGCGATTGTGTAACCACCATATTTCTTGATAGTTTGCAAACCTTCTGTCCCATCATTTCCCATCCCTGTCAAGACCACTCCAATTGCGTTCCTGCCATAGATGGGTGCTACAGAAATCATAGCTTCATCAGCACAGGTAAAATAAAAGTTTTTTTCTTTTTCCGGGGGGGCCAACTCAATCGCTTCTCCATTTTTTCCCTTTGACTTAATCCTACAGTAAAAGTCAGCCGGTGCAATCAGGACTTTTCCCTGTTGGATAGGCTCGGCGTCTTCGGCCACTTTCACATTCAGATTCGATTCCCAATCAAGCCTTTTAGCAAAGGAAGGGATGAATTCAGCAGGCATATGTTGAACCACCAGCACCGCTGCCGGCAGATCGGCCGGCAGCTTCGGGATTATCTGGCTTAAAGCCCTGGGCCCACCGGTCGAGGCGGCTATGGTCACTATTTTATTTGTGGTTTTAGCTGCCAGCTTTTGTACTTTCTTTTTGCCTTCTTTTATAGTTACTGGTGTTAGCTTCGTCACATCTACGCGCGAGGCGAGCTTTATCTGGGATATTAGCTCTTGTTCTATCTGGCTTATATTCCGAGAGACCAACCCCTTTGGCTTACGTACGAAACCTACCGCACCATATTCCAGGGCTTTTATTGTCTCTTCGCCTAAGAATTCGCTAAAGCCGGTAACCATCACGACGGGAGTGGGAAATTTCTCCATGATATAGCCAAGACAGGTAAGGCCGTCTATCTCTGGGAGCTCAATATCTAAAGTAACCACATCGGGCCGAAGTTTTTCTATGGCCTTTAA
>JAUXAB010000049.1 GCA_030615025.1 Phycisphaerae bacterium
AAACTGGTATTGTACGTATTGCTATAACTTTGTCAGAAGGAGGAAATGGTGCAAAAAAAGCGGACCTATCATATAAAATTCGCAAAATTTCACGAAAAGGTACTCGCCGTGCTGCGCACCTGGCGCAGCAGGTCGGTGCGCGTAGTGTGCACCGTCAAATATTAATGGTTCCCTGCTGGAGTTTATCCCGCACAAGGATGCGGGGCAGGGACAAGTTTTGAAAGGAGAAAAAAATGAAAAATTCAAAAATGTTGGCAATTGTGGTTCTGGCTCTGGCCCTGATGGTCTGGCCGGCGTCCGTGGCTGAAGGCCGTCAATCACTGACGGTGAACGGCAAGGACGTCACTTCAATTACGTTGGAGCTGGGCCAGACGTGTACAGTCGAGGTCGTATCCACCGACGGTACGTCTTACACAGACTATGTCGGCTTTTATACAGGCACCCCGGTTCTGGGGGATTTTTCGCATCTTGAGACTAAGCCGGAAGCAGGTGGAGATGCCACTGTAACAGAGTATAATCAGAAGCCTTTTTACGGCTATCGTGTTACCGCTTCAGGGAAGATTCATCCTCCGAGTCACGGGGTTCATTTCATCTTCCAATATGAGGCGCAAAAGGTCGGTGAAACCGATGTGGTACTGGCAGAACTGATAAAGGACAAGTTTGTAGTGATAGATTCGGTACACATCACGGTTATACCGCTTCAACCCGTGGCAATAGGCACGGCCTTTACGTACCAGGGCCGGCTGATAGATGCTAATGATGTTGCGGACGGGCTTTATGACTTCCAGTTCGAGCTCTACGATAATGCTGACCCGGTGTTTGCCTCCCAGCAAGGAAATACGATTGATATAAACGACCTTGATGTCATTGACGGCTACTTTACGGTAGAATTGGATTTCGGAAGCGATGTTTTCAATGGCGATGCGCGTTGGCTGGAGATTAGCGTGAGGCCGGGTGAACCCAACGACCCTTGCGAGTATACGTTTCTGAGCCCGCTGGTGGAGCTGACGCCAACGCCTTATGCGATTTATGCAGAGACCGCAGGTGGCGGCGGAGATTCTGACTGGATTATTTCAGGAGACGATATGTATTCCGGTGTATCGGGGAATGTCGGCATCGGAACGACGAACCCGACCGAGAAATTACACGTCGATGGCAATGCCAGAATAACTGGAAGTCTAATCGTAGAAGGCGATATTTCCGGCTCGATCGACTTCTCCCAGATCACGGGTCTGCTGGGTAGCGGTTACTCCGTGGTTTTTCCTGATGTAATCGACAACTTGACTACACTCGAGATTGAAGGTATAGAAACGTACGATCCAGCCGTTATTGTCCATGGCCCAGGCTATGACATTGAACGGATTGAAGGTTATGACGGTCAGGGAAGACACAATGACCAACCCGGGCTGTCAATGGAGCATCCGCTTATCTTTGAATGCAGCGGCACCGATGCTGACAATGTACAAGCGTATTTCGATTCTTATTTTGCCAATCCCTACCCTCTGTCGCCTCCTAGGTCGGGATCTATTGTCATCTTTGACCTGAGTAGTACGGAGGCAATGAGATGGAATTTCTTCGAATTTATTCCACAGACCTCCGAGCCAGGCGTTGACGGGCGAACTCGGTTTACTATGGTGAACCGATTTCTCCCTAATACAAATACTCACTGGCAGCAGGGCAGCGCTGATGCGTTTGGCAACCAATTGTCTAATAATCCCTTAACCGATACCTTAGTGGAAATTGCGGGTGTCACCACTTTCTATCCAGAAGTCGAAGTTGATGACCCTAATCGTACTCTGACACTTACTTATGACTTTGTTGAAGGCTTTCAAATCTGGGACTGGGTGATAGATACCATCAAGGGCATTGGAGAGAAGAAAGATATGAGCGTAATCCAGGAAGAAGGTGGTATAGAAGTCTCTCGTAACAATTACTTCGGAGGTTTCCCGATAAAATACGAACAGGTCACCGGTTTTGGGCTTGATACCAAGATAAAAGCCAGAGTTGTTCTCAGCTTTGACTTCTGGGAAGTTGGACTCTGAAGAAGCTCACCTGAATTTAGTAGATCAGGAGATGAAGCAATGAAACAGTTTAGTTTCAATAAAATGATTTGGTATGTGAATGTTGTGGTTTCCGTCATCTGCCTTTCACTTGTTTCGCACACTCTGGCTCAAAGTGGCGGGCAATATGAGTTGAGCTGGAGCACAATTGACGGCGGCGGCGGGCGAAGCAGCGGTGGAGACTTTACGCTTACCGGCACGATCGGTCAGCCGGATGCGGCTTATTCGTCCGGCGGCAACTATGAACTGTTAGGCGGCTTCTGGCCGGGCGGGCCATTGTGTATAGTATCTTTTGATGACTATGCAAGATTCGCTGAATGGTGGCTGGAGCCGGATTGTAACAAAGAGAATAACTGGTGCGGCGGAGCCGACTTCGAGCCGGACGGCGACGTTGACTTTGTCGACTTAGAGCGGTTTGTTGCTGAGTGGCTCTGCTACTGCCCGGTGGGCTGGCCGTTGAAATGATAGAAGACAGAGGACAGAAAACAGAGGACAGAGGACGGATATACAAGAGATAAATACGAAATACGAAGCACGAAATCCGAAACAAATTCGAAATCCAAAATACTAAATGCTCAAAACGAGATTGCTTCGTCCACCATAGGCGGACTCGCAATGACGAATTTTAGAATAGATTCCTCGGCTGCGCTCGGAATGACAAGAGGCTGCGCTCGGAATGACGGTAAGGAATATCGAACACCGAACAAGGAATAACGAATGATGAAGTGAGGAGACAGAGGGCGGAGGACAGAGGACAGAAGACAGAGGACAGAAGACAGAGGACAGAGGACAGAAAACAGAGGACAGAGGACGGATAGCGCTGCTGTGGCGGCGACGGCTAAAAAGCCGATGCCACCTGTCGACTCACCGCGTTAGAAGTCAGCGTCTTACTTCTAACGGGGCCAGCAAAGTAGGCTCGACAATATGTAAATTATTCAGCAAAGGCTCAGTGTACTTGATGTCTCCGAACTCGGCTCCATCAAAATGATGCTGCTTGCCTACGTGATTATTCCAGTCCACTCCTTCAGTGAGGAAGCCGTGTTCACCATGATGATGTTTGGCAATCGCCCGCAAGATAGTGAGCGCATCGAGTAGATACAATTTATTGCCGGTATCACGATAAGCTTCAAGATACGCCAACGCGGCCTCAGCGTTTTCCCAGAGGTAGGCTGTGTCCCAGCTCTTTTCCATAAAAAGCAGCCCTTTGGTCTGCACGCCGTTTCTATCCTCTTTCATTTTGAACTGGTCGAGGCCGGCAAGGCATTTGTCGTAGGCAAAGGCGCGGATTTTTTCGTCATCGAGCAGTTTAGCCGCCTGACGCAGGACCCTAAACGCAACGGAGTAGGCAACATTCTCGTGATGGTCGTATGTGTCGTGATTGATGCTGCCGAAGATTCCACCTAATTTCATAAAGACTTTTAGTTTTGCCTTGATTTGCTCAGTGTAGTCGGCGAGGTCCTTCTTGGTAAGCTCGGTCATAAGCTGGACTATGAAGAGTCCGTCGGCGCTTTTTTCGAAGAGGATGTCTGAATCGCCGTAAGCGTTGTCGGGGTAGTGTTCGCCTGATGGTTTGCAGCGTCTCGGGTACCAGCCGTTAGGTGTGGATTTCACGTTTTTGTCAATCCAGGCTGCGGTTTTGCGGGCGATTTGGCGCATCTTTTGCTTTCTGGGGTTGTCCAGAAGGTCGCTGAAGATGAGCAACTGATAAGCGATTTTGGCCATCGAGCCGGGGCAGAACCAGTTGCTTTTGTGCTGGTAATTAAGGCAGAACTTGTTGGTTGTGGTGAGTCGGTAGCCGGTGATGAACCCTGTTTGGTAGTCAATAAACCCATCCTCTAACACGTGGTCGAGCAGTAAAATAGCTTTCTTGGCCAGAGCCGGGTCTCTGATATGTCTGGCAAACAAATAAAGTTCGTAAGCGCCTCCTACGGCATTTGCCGCCCAGCCCGGCCCTTCGAGGTTGCCGAAATCGTGCCAGCCCATAATGTTGCCGTCTTTATCGACAAAGCTCGACTTACAGGCCAGCTTACCGTCAAAAGGGACGAGGGTGCCCTCCGCAAAACGCACTGAGTCCCGAGCGGAATCAAGGATTGTATATTTTGGATTTTCCGGCAAATAAAAACCTAATGTTATCTCTTCCAACAGCAGATAATCAATACCGAACATATACTTCTTTACGGCTTTTTCGTTTGCTCCAACAATTTCAACCTTCAGTATGTGCTGTCCTTTGTCCAGCTCGTGAATACCCATATCCAGAACGCCGGTAGGTATCACGCCATCATTGTAAAGGTCGATTGGCCCGCCGAGCTTTTTGCCATCCAGATAAAGCTGAACAACGCCATAGTCAATGGCCTTTGTAAGCTGCATCTTCAGTCTGTACGCTGCGGTTTTCTGCACGGGCATCGCCAAATCGAGCGTGTCACCGGGCTTGCCTTCAATCCACCACAGGTGGGCCTCGCCGCTCCAGTTTACGCCAAATATACTCAGGTCCTGTTGGGCCGCGGTTCCTCCTGTCTTTGAGAGAATCTTGAGCTTTTCTCCTTCCAACGCCCCCTTGACTTTGAAAACCTTTATTGCGCTCCAGTATCCCTTGCGCTCTGTAATGGGCACAGGCTGGTAAGGGTCGGCTTGGCCGGCGGCCTGATACCAGTATGCGGTAGCGGCGTAAAGCGTTGGTTTGCTGTTTGGATAGTATTTCTCAATCGCAGCCTCAAAGGATTTTTGGAACGGGATGTTGTCGGTGATGTGCCAGCGATTCACGGAGACGTGGCCCTTGTTACCCATGCTTATTGTCTGATTATGGTAGCAGTTAGTAAACAGCGTTGGGTCGCACCAGGCATAGCCGAAGTAGTCTTCGGAGCCGGTACCGATAGTAGAGGGAAATTTCTCACCATCGACGAAAAATTTTTCGTCTCCTTCGCCCCACCATCCGCCTCTTGGATTCCATACGTGCAGCATAACGCCGCAGAAGCGCCCCCTGCCCTTCGTCTTGAGCATGGTCCAGTCGATTGCTCTGCGTGCAGGTTCTTTAGGCAAAAACGCATCGCGATGCCATTTCGCGTGAAACCTTCCAAGCTTTTCGATCGGCTTCGCAACCGGGGCATGTGTAATCGTAAAGGCAACTTGGCGTTCTTTATCACCGTCATTGGTTAACTCTATTAGCGCACCTTTCTCAAAAGGCATATACCAGAGAGAATAAAAAAGGCCGTGCCCTGCCATGCCCAATGGCAGAGACTTATATCTGTTCACGCCGGGAGCAGTCCCAAAGAAGTCTCCCAATGGCACCCACACGCCTGGTTGGGATTCGCCGTCCCAGTAGATACGCAAAACAAGCTCACGCAGAACATTGCGGTCATCTGGAGATTCGGGCAAATCTTTTATATAGACCTGAAGAAGTGTGATGGCCCGTTTCCCCTTCAACTTGGCAACTGTTGCTGTGGCACCGGGACCAAGCTGCATACCCTCTTGCTCAATAGTGACTTGACCCCGACGTTTGCCGGCCGGGTCGATGCCACCCTGAGTAAGTATTTTGTTGGCCCTGTCGAGGGCTTTTGATTCAGCAGCAGAAAGGCTGCGTTTGAACGTCGGTAGAACAGTGCCCTTAGGGTAAGTCGTGTAAGTGAAATGATAATATCTTCCCCAATCTCCCTCTGCTGTTATCTTACACGACTTCTGATACGGAATGGGTACATAGCAGTTCTGCCCGCGGGCTGTCTGATGCACGAGCGCAGGACGGGTGAACGGCTCGTACCGGCGGTTGAAATAACCTATGAAAGGCAGGTCAACAGCAGGCTCGTCGTCACCATCAAGATAAATTTTTACGTGGCCCTCTTTAGCTAATGCCGACCAGATGCGCCAGATGACGCCAGGGCCCTGCATCTCTGCAAAAACAAGTTTGCCATCTTCTTTGCGGATAATGCCATCGCCGTCGCCATTAGCCGACCAGCCGGTGTACTTGCCGGATTTTTCGTCATACTTACTGCGTCGGTCATAGCTCGACCACTGGGCACATTTTTCACCTGGAGCAGGTAAAGTCGCCAACTGCTCTAAATCGGTAAGCCGGTTGATAAGGTCAATATAAGTCAGTTTTTCTCCAGTACCGGCTGCCGCTGACCGTGCAACCGGCGCAGAAATCAACGAGGTACACCCATAAAAACCGCAAACCACAAACACGATCACAATCATCCAAAACTTTTTCATGATTCACTCCTTCCTTTTTTATTTGAGTTAATTGCCTTTAATGTTCCGGGGTCCGCCTTTGGCGGATACGAAGCACTTGAGCGAGCCGCAAATATGTTGCCTTGGGCTTTCATCTACCCTCATTTTTTCTGTCTTACACAAAGATTATGTACAAAATTTTAGTGTTATCTATTGGGTTAGTTTGAACATAAACGCCGTCTGTGTCCAGAAGTTTTTGCAGATTTATTAAATTTTGGCCTAAGGCCTTATTTCTAATGAAGTTAGCTAAACAACCCTCAAACAGAAGTGAAATATCCGGGTTTAATGATTGCGATTCGCGGCTAAAGGTAAGAAAAGACCGCAAGGCCCAACTACATCGGAGCTCACGGCCCTTTAAATTGACAGGAAATTGTAACATAACAAACCACTTACGGCGGCGGCCCGCCAGTCGCGAATCTCCAGACTGTACCGGTAATTGTACCATGGGCACCGACCTCATCAATACGCCAGTAGTACGTAGCCCTCCTAGTCATCGTGCCGGGATCGAACGTTGTACCACTCTGGTTGCGTACAAACGGCGGTGAACTGACCGTGCCGAAGTACACATCGTGCGACGGGGCACCAACCCCGGCCGTCCAGCTCAAATCAGCCATTGTACTCACATCTGTCGCACCATCGGCTGGATTCGGATTAGTCGCCTCAAGAGCTATAGTCGTGAAGCTCCACAAAACGCCTGGCCAATTGCCGGGGGGTGGGCCGGCATCATTGACCTCGTCAATCCGCCAGTAGTAAGTCGTGCCTGGAATAAGGTCTCCGGGAGGATCATAGCTGTCCTGTCCTACCGGCTGTGTTCCAACAAGTGGCAGAGCAAACGGATCACTGCCGAAGTACACCTCGTGCAAAGCGGCCACATCTCCCGGCGTCCAGCTCAAATCAGCGGCTATATCGACGCCTAATGCGCCATCGGCTGGATTCGGATTACTCGCCTGACCTGGTGGGGGACCTGCCAGCCAGTTTTCGACTAAAACGGCCACGTCCTTGAAATTCACTATACGGTCGCCCAAAGGTAGCGGAGCAATGTCAACTAACGATTCTTCTTGCCGCCAGTATTGAGCAAGTATCGAAAAATCTTTGAAGTCCACCATTTTGTCCCCGTTAAAGTCAATCACCAGAGTAATTGACACCTGCCATAGGTCGTAGCCACCCACTCCACCGGTCCGGTCGGAGCTAAAGTAGAGCATCCGGCCGTCGGCCGAAGTACCGGGCATAATCTCGTTAGCTGAACTGTTGACCATTGGCCCAAGATTCAGCGGCGGTTGCCAGGGGTTGTCTGTTGTTGTCCGCGTCGTTACCCATATGTCCCCCCAATACCCCCCGTAGCCACCGGGCCGGCCGGAGGCAAACAAGAGCGTCAAGCCGTCGGCAGAGATGCTCGAACCGAGTATCTCGGGAGTCGAACTGTTGACGGCTGGCCCAAGATTCACCGGTGCGCTCCAGTTCTCGTCCTTCATTGTGCGCGTTGTTACCCATAGGTCCCAATTACCATACCCGCCGGGCCGAGTGGAGCAAAAGAAGAGCTCCAGGCCGTCCGCCGAGATGACCGGCGTAGCATCGCCATACGCACTGTTGACCGTTGACCCAAGATTCGCCGGTTCTCCCCACGGGTCTTGTTTTGTTGCCCGCGTGGTTAACCATAGGTCGTACCCTCCAACTCCGCCGGGGCGGGGGCTATCATAGTCGGAAAAGTAGAGTGAAAGGCCATCGGCCGAGATGCTCGGCAGACTTTCCGCAGCCGAACTGTTGACAGTTGGCCCAAGATTCACCGGGGCGCCCCAGGGGTCAGAGACGCTTGCCCGCCTCGTCACCCATATGTCCGCAGCGCCTGATCCCCCCTGACGTGTGGAGTCGAAGAAGAGCGACAGACCGTCTGCCGAGATCCCCGCAGACTCATCGACAGCCGAACTGTTGACAGTCGGCCCAAGATTCGTGGGTTCACCGAAGATAAAATCTGCATTCGCGTTCCCGCCGCCGCCAATGAAAACAGCGACGACAAAGCCAATTAACACAAGGCCAATTTTGGAACGCACAAAGAATTTCATTTCACACCTTCCTTTCTGCCCATCAGGCCAGCAAAAAACCTACAAGCGTAATGCTCACGGCCCTTTAAATTGACAGGAAATTGTAACATAACAAACCACTTACGGTGGCGATGGGACTCCAGTCGTAAAGCTCCAGACATCGCCTTCGAGTATATCACCACCACAAGGGTTAATAAAAGGCGTCCGGTTCGTCACTTCATCAATCCGCCAGAAGTACTTGGTGGATAATTCGAGCGGTCCGGGGTCATAGGTGATAGTGCCGGCACTTTGGCAGCCCTTGTATACGCCTCCCACGGCGGTGGTGCAAACGGCGTTGTTCACATCGTCAAAATCGGTGCCGAAGTAAACATCGTGGAAATCCACATCGAAACCTGCGCCCCAGCTAACGTCTGCATTCGGGTCGACATATTCGGCCTTATCAGCCGGGTCGGGGTTAAACGCCTTATAGCCCCGAACAGTAAATTCCCAGATATCGCCGCAGAAGACATTGCCCAGGTCATCCTCTTCATCGACACACCAGTAGTAAGTCGTTCCTCGAACAAGAGATTCATTAAACGGTGGAGGGACGTCATTACCATCAGGCCAACCAGGAGCATAGGGCGGTTCTCCCATGTTCGCGTCCTGGATGCGGTTCGCCACATCGTCCTTATTTTCGCTGAAGTAGCCGGTGTGCTTGACCGCAGTCGGTCCCGGCTGGTAGCCAAGCGGCACATATAGGTGGCCACTGCCCGCCGGCTCCTCCTCGCCCCCGACCACGGCCTCATGAAACGGGTCGGGGGAATAGGCCTTTCCGGGTATAGTGGTAAAGCTCCACAAAACGCCTGGCCAATTGCCGGGGGGTGGGCCGGCATCATTGACCTCATCAATCCGCCAGTAGTAAGTCGTGCTTCGAATAAGGTCTCCGGGAAGGTCGTAGCTGTCCTGTCCTACCGGCTGCGTGGCAACAAGAGGCAGAGCACACGGATCACTGCCGAAGTACACCTCGTGCAAAGCGGCCCCATCTCCCGGCGTCCAGCTCAAATCAGCGTCTATATCGACGCCTGTAGTACTATCGGCCGGATTGGGATTACTCGCCTGCCTCGTAGTTAACAGCCAGTTTTCAGCAAAAACACCCACGTCCTTAAAATCTATTATCCCGTCGCCCAAAGGTGGCGGAGCAATGTCAACTAACCATTCTCCTTTCCACCAGTATTGAGCAAGTATCGAAAAATCTTTGAAGTCCACCTTTCCGTCCCGGTTGAAGTCGGCTATAATAGCCCTCATCGGCCGGACTCGCACCTGCTATAGGTCTGCATCACCGACTCCGCCGGGCCGAGGGCCACCAAAGTCGCTAAAGTAGAGATCCCGCCCATCGTGCGAGATGCTCGGGGCCATCTCCGCGGAAGCCGTGTTGACCGTTGGCCCAAGATTCACCGGTGGGCTCCAGGGGTCCTCTTTCGTTTTCCGCATCGTCACATACAGGTCCCAACTACCGTACCCACCAGGTCGGTTGGAGGGGAAAAAGAGCGATAGCCCATCGGCCGAGATGCTCGGCCTCCAGTCGTGATGCGAACTGTTGACGGTTGGACCGAGATTTACGGGTTGGCCCCAAGGGTCGTTTGTAGTCGGCCGCGTCGTCACCCATATGTCGCGACCACCATATCCGTCAGGCCGATGTCTGTCGTAGCTGCTAAAGTAGATGGAAAGGCCGTCTGCCGAGATGCTCTGGCTAGTTTCATCGTAGGAACTGTTGACCGTTGACCCAAGATTGACCGGGGTGCCCCAAGGGTCGGAGACGGTTGCCCGCGTGGTTAACCATAGGTCGTACCCTCCCTCGCCGGCGCGATTGGAGGAAAAGTAAAGGGTCAGGCCGTCGGCGGAGATAGACGGCGTGGGATCGTCATACGAACTGTTGACCGTTGACCCAAGATTGACCGGGGTGCCCCAGGGATCGTCTTTCGTTGGCCGTTTCGTAACCCATATGTCCAAACTACCATAACCCCCGGGTCGACCAGAGGAAAAGTACAGCTCCAGACCATCAGCAGAGATGCTCGGGACACTGTCAAGAGCTGAACTGTTGACAGTTGGCCCAAGATTGGTGGGAGTGCCGAAGATGAACTCTGCGTTCGCGCTACCACTGCCAACCACAACTGCGGCCACAAATCCAAATAATACAAGTTTTACTTTACAACCATCAAAGAATTTCATTTCACACCATCCTTTCCGCCCCTCAGGCCAACAAAAACCGACGCAAACAACAACCGATTTTCTGGAGGGACTCGGCAGGAAACAAAAAGGCGTTTCTCACCACCCCTCCCTGAGCACAATATGGTTTATGTAGTCTATCTGTTCGAGAGAAAGCTATCAAGGGGAAACTATACGCTTCCTGGGAAAATGGAAGCAGAAAAAAACTTTTTTTGGAAGGTTCAAAGGGTTCTCCTGGCACGAATCTTAGCGGTTTTTGGGCGGTTTTGGGCCATTTTGACCGTTGAATATGCGTTTTCCCGTCGAATTCGGACTGAAAATTATACAAATTCGACAAAAAAGTTATTGCCATTGACAAGTTAGACGATTATCATAATGAGTTTGGTTGTAAGGATTAACGGCTACCAAAGCTAAACTTTAAATTAAGGCGGCGCTTAAAATGGTTTTGACAGGATTAGCGAACAGTGCAGAGTAAACGAACAATTGACCTGCGCGGCTGCACTTTTGCGCATATGGTGGCTTGGAAATCGGTGTTTCTGCTTCAGTGTCGGGAAACGAACGAGGTTTGTTGCCGGCTTCCCATTTTGCGACGGATTGCGAAATGGGGGCCTCCCTGGAGGAGACTGATGTAGTGTAAGGACAGGCTATAACCTCGACGCGTTGTTGGCATTTTTCGAAGTGGAAACTATTCAGGTTTCCACTTTTTTTTGCATTTTGAAAAGAAGTGTAAGTTAGGAAAAGAAAAAAGAATGAATCAGGAACTAATCAGAATTGTCGACAACATCGCACGCGATAAAAATATCGACAAGGAATCCTTATTCGTCGATTTGGAAGAAGCTATGGTCTCAGCGGTCCGGAAACATTTTGGTGAGCCGGAGAGCAAAATAGTCGTAAATATCGATCGGGCCACCGGGCAGGTCACAGCCTCCAGGGACGATGAACAAATCGATATAAGGCAGCTCGGTCGAATCCCCGCTCAGACAGCCAAGCAGGTAATGATCCAGAAGATAAGGGCCGATGAGCGGGACAGTATCTATGCTGAGTTCGTCCAGCGAAAAGGGGAAATCATAAGTGGCTCAGTCGTGCGATACGAAAGCGGAACACTGATTGTTAATTTGAGCCACTGGGCCGAAGGCTTCATGCCAAAAGGCGAACAGATAATGGGCCAAGCACATCGGCCGGGAGAGAGAATTCGATGTTTGATTCTTGATGTAAAAGAGACTTCGAATCAGGTCAAAATTATTCTCTCTCGAACACACCCTGATTTTATCCGCCGATTGTTTGAGTTAGAGGTGCCGGAAATTGCAGAAAACATTATCGAAATACGAGTACTGGCGCGGGAGGCGGGGTACCGAACCAAAGTCGCGGTGGCCTCGCTCGATGAAAAAGTCGACCCTGTTGGCGCCTGCGTTGGTGTGAGAGGCAGTAGAATAAAGAACATAGTTGATGAGCTCGGCGGAGAAAAAATAGATATTGTGCGGTGGAACGAGTCATCACAGGTACTTGTCGCAAACGCGTTGATGCCGGCAAAGGTCAGTGAAATCGCGTTGTGTTTTGAATTGGGAAAAGCGACAGTAGTTGTGGATGAGGACCAGCTTAGTCTGGCTATCGGCAAGCACGGCCAGAACGTTCGTTTGGCTGCGAGACTGACCGGATGGGATATCGATATACTAATGCCAGAGGAATATAATCAGGGCATTGAACGATTGACAAATTGTGTCAAGAATGTAGAAACCGCTGACGATACGGTGGTTGACAAGTTGATAGCGCTGGGTGTTATTTCCGTTTTGGACTTGGATGATGTAGGAGCCGAACCGCTGGTTAACGAGCTGAATATTAACTCGGAAACAGCAGAAAAACTGGTTGCGGCAGCAAGCGGAGAGGCGAAGCGTTTGGCGGCTGAGTCGAAGCAAGACAAGGCGGAAAAAGAACTGGCCCAGAAGACAGAAGCAACGGACACCGAGAAAGAATCAGCAGAGAAAGAATCGGCAGAGAAAGAATCAGCAGAGAAAGAATCGGCAGAGAAAGAATCGGCAGAGAAAGAATCAGCAGAGAAAGAATCAGCAGAGAAAGAATCAGCAGAGAAAGAATCAGCAGAGAAAGAATCAGCAGAGAAAGAATCAGCAGATAAAGAATCCAAAACTTAACCGCCGAGAACACAGAGACCGCTGAGAATAAAAACTAAAAGTATAAGTTTTTAAATCTATATTACCTCTGCGTTCTCCGCGAACTCTGCGGTAAAAAGATTGTACGGGAATCGGAGATTTTTTTGGCTACTACAAGAGTGTACATTTTGGCCAGAGAGCTTGGCGTAAAAAGCACTGCTATTGTGAAAAAGTGTCAGGATGAGGATCTGGACGTTAAGAACCATATGTCAACGATTTCGGCTGGTTTAGCAGCGACTATTCAGGAATGGTTCAGCGAGGGAGATAATATCACAACGGTTGAGACGGCCAAGAGAGTGGATTTGAAGAAGGTACGAATTAAAAAGAAGCGAAAGCGAAAACCACCGGAGAAGAAGGCAAAAAAAGCAGTAAAAAAGCTTAAGCTGACCAGGCCAACTGCCCAGACCACTGCGGTAATTGAAGAAGAGCCAAAACCCACAGAAGAACAGATAATCGAAGAACCCCAAGAGCGGGAACCAGAGCCTATATTGCCTGCTGGGCCGATTTTGGAAAAGCCTGAGCCGGCCCGACTAAGCGGACCGCAGGTTATTCGAGTCGAAGCGCCGGAGCCATTACGACGACCACCAAAGCCGAAGCCGAAAGCCAGGTACGATACCCCTGTCACTGAGCCGTTGATGTACAACAAACAGGAGGAGGAAAAATCAACTCTTGCTCCGAGCAAGGAGAAGAAAGGGCCGCCAAGGCGATACAAAGAGAGAACACATGGGCGTCGGCGAGAAGAACGATTAGTGGAAACTGTAAAGAAGCCTAAATTCATTAGAAAATGGCGACAAAGAGACATTGAAGAAAGACAGGCCCGGCTTGATGCGGCTCGTGGTGAAGGGCTACGATTAAGACCGGTGCGGAAAATCGCTACGAAGTCCGAGCGGGGAGTTGCTGTATCTGTCAGGCCGAAAAAAGTCGTTGTGAGCGAGCCAATTATTGTAAAGGGTTTGTCTGCAGCTTTGGCGATTAAATCAGCGGATATAATCAGCAAATTGATGCAACAGGGCGTGATGGTCACAGCTAATCAAACTATAAGTAGCGACGTTGCGGAACTGGTTGCTCTGGAACTCGGCACCGAGCTGGTCGTGGAGCGCAAGAGTAGACTGCAAGAGCAGATACGGGCTGAATTTGAGCAACGCCCGCAAAAGAATCTCAAGAAGCGGTCGGTGGTGGCTACAATGCTGGGGCACGTTGACCATGGCAAGACCAGCTTGCTGGATAAGATCCGGTCAACTCAGACAGCAGCCAGCGAGGCAGGCGGCATCACGCAGCATATCGGGGCATCTGAGGTTACGTGGGACGATAAGAAGGTGACATTTCTTGATACTCCGGGACACGAAGCCTTTACGGCTATGCGGGCCAGAGGTGCCAATATAACCGACGTGGTGGTGCTGGTGGTTGCGGTCGACGACGGGGTAATGCCGCAAACCATCGAGGCGATACATCACGCCGAGGCAGCGGATGCGCCGGTAATTGTGGCGCTGAATAAAATAGACTTGCCTGGGTTCGATATAAATCGTGTTTACTCACAGTTAGCTGAGCAGGAGCTGGCACCGGCTGAATGGGGTGGAAAGACCGAAGTTGTGAAAACCAGTGCGATCACCGGTGAGGGTATAGATGATTTGCTTGAGCATCTCGATTATATAGCCGAATTGCTTGAACTCAAAGCTGATGACACGATCCCTGCGACCGGATGGATCGTTGAGGCGAAGATATCGCCGCAGCAAGGCCCGGTGGCAACTCTATTAGTTAAGGAGGGCCGACTGAGGAAGGGCAATGTGATACTGGCTGGATGTACTTTTGGCAGAGTGAAGATGCTGAAAAACAGTTACGGTAAAACCATAAAGACGGCTACAAGCTCTATGCCGGTGGAAATTACAGGGCTAAACGATGTCCCCCAGGCGGGTGATAGATTCTACTGCCTGGCTGACATTAACAAGGCCAAGGCCGCCGCTGAGGAAAACCAAATACTCTCAAGGGAAAATACACTGGCAAAACGAACACGGGTGACTCTGGATAATCTGTTCAGCCAAATAGAGGCTGGTAATGTGAAAGAATTAAATATTATCATCCGTGCCGATGTGCAGGGTTCGGTGGATGTTTTGACGAAATATTTATCCGAGCTCAGCACAGACGAAGTGAAAATCAAAATTTTGCACGCAGCTCCGGGTGGAATTACAGAAGGCGATGTTGTACTTGCCGAGGCGTCGGACGCCATTATTATTGGCTTTAACGTCGTCAGCGAGGAACACGTTGCGAAGATTGCAGAAGCTAAAGGTGTTGAGATAAGAGGCTACAATATAATCTACCGTATAACCGAAGATTTGCAAAAATCCATGGAGGGTCTGCTTGAGCCGGAAGAGACAGAAAGGTCGCTTGGCAGAGCTGTGGTAAGAGCTCTGTTTAAGGTTTCAAAAGTTGGTACGGTGGCCGGCTGCCATGTCAGCAGCGGCACGGTGGACAGGAACGCGAAGGTGCGCCTGATACGCGACAATATTGTTATCAGAGACGACTTAAACATAGAGACTCTAAAGCATTTCAAAGACGACGTTCGCGAGGTCAAGGCGGGTCTGGAGTGCGGAATTAAAATAGCAGGATTCGACGATATTAAAGTCGACGACGTTTTTGACTTCTATGAAATCGTCAAAGTAGCCAGAACCCTTTGAATTGAAAATTGAATATTGACAATTGACTATTGCAAGAGAAGTCGGCAGTTTAACACCGAAACAATAATCAATAGTCAATAAAAAATAGTAAATTGTCAAATGCCGACGAGAAGACAGGAAAAAGTAGCCCGCGTGGTAAAAGAAGCGGTCAGTAACGCTATTGCCAACCATCTTAACGACCCACGTATTGAGGGATTTGTCAGCGTTACAAGAGTTGATATGGCCGCTGATTTGCGCAATGCCGATGTATATATTAGCATTTTCGGCAAAGATGATGCCGCGCAGAATAGAACTTTTACGGCAATATCGCACGCAAAGAGCCGAATACAATCCCTTGTCGCTCGTAAATTGCAGAGCAAATTCTGCCCCGTTTTGCATTTTTACAGGGATGAGAAACTCAAAAAAACGCTGGAGACGATGAAACTGATAGACCAAGCGGTCGGTAAGACGGAAAAAAAGGACTTAGAGGCAAAGGAGACGGGACAGTGAGACAGTGACGCATATCCGACGAGGACAATATGAAAAATAGCAAAACGTATGCGAAAAAAGTGCGTGAGTTGTACCGCTCATTGAAGGCCAAATATACGAAGGCCAAAAAAGCTGTCTATGATGAGCCGGCGGATGCAATTGTTTATGCTATCGTTGCCGAAAATATGAGAGAGATGGAGACAGAATCCGCGGTTAAGAGACTTGCTGATTATTTCATTGATTTGAACGATTTGCGTGTCTCGAGAGATGAAGAAATTGTAGAAGTGTTGGGAGAGGATACAAATATCACAAAGGATATAGCTTCAACACTTACCAGGGCTTTAAGGAACGTATTCGATAAATATAATAGTGCCAGCTTACAGGCGTTGAAGAAAATCGGCAAACGTCCAGCAAGAAAAGTTCTTGAGAAGATGGACGGTATCAGCCGTTTTGTGGTCAATTATTGCATGCTTACATCGCTGCAAGGCCATGCCATACCGCTTACAAAAAGGATGATAGAATATCTAAGAAGCAACCAGCTGGTCCATCCTGACGCTGATGAACAGCAGATAGAAGGCTTTTTAGCCAAACAGATACCGGCTGAAAACGCATACGAGTTTTACGCTCTTTTGCGACGCCAGAGCGAATCACGAAAGCGCAGAGATAAGAAAAAAACTGTTCGCAAAGCAAAGGCAAAAACGGCGACTAAAACCAAAAAGAAGTGAGTGGTAAATGGTATATTCGAATCACCAATCACCACGGCGAGATACGAAAAATGGCAGAAGAGATACTAAAATTAGGTATTCCCACAGGCAGCCTGCAAAAGGCAACAATTGAGCTTTTCAGCAAAGCCGGCTTCCACATCTCGGATTCTAAAAGGAGTTATTCCCCGACTATAGACGACGAGCAAATCCAGCCGATTTGTCTGCGGGCGCAGGAAATGAGCAGATATGTTGAAGATGGGGCCCTCGACGCCGGCATTACCGGCTATGATTGGATAACGGAAAACGGCTCGGATGTAGTGCAGGTTGCTGAACTTGCCTACAGCAAAACCACAAGCAGACCAACCAGATGGGTGCTGGCTGTGCCTGATGAATCGAAAGTAACCAAGCCTCAGCATCTGGCAGGAGGTATAATCGCAACTGAGCTGGTTAATGTGACGAAGAAATATTTTGCGGATAAAAACATTGATGTACGAGTCGAATTTAGCTGGGGTGCTACCGAGGTAAAGGCCCGATTGGTGGACGCGATAGTGGAGCTTACCGAGACCGGAAGTACACTTGTGGCAAATAATCTGCGGATAATAGATACCGTGATGGCCTCCACAACAAGACTCATTGCAAATAAAGCCGCCTGGCAGGATAAATTCAAGCGGGAAAAAATAGAAAATATCTCCATACTGCTTAATGCTGCCATCGACGCTCGCAGCAAAGTCGGTCTGAAGATGAACGTAAAAAAGAACGATTTGGAGCACATTTTGAAGATACTACCCGCTGAAAAGAGCCCGACTGTTTCGAGTTTGGCCGATTCCGATTATGTTGCAGTAGAAGTGGTTGTCGAAGATAAAGTTGAACGATCACTGGTCCCGGCTTTGAAACGAGCAGGTGCCTCGGGTATAATTACTTATCCTCTCAATAAGGTCATCCACTGATAACTGATGGTTGATTATTTTTTTGAGGTCTTTTTTAATTCTTCATCTCTTTGCATATAAGGATACCGTATGGTAAATGAATTAAATGGTTCGACAGGCTCACCATCCCGAGCCAAGTCGAGGGAAAGTACCAAAGGTGGAAATCCAGGGCGGGCAAGCCGCAGCGACTCGCGGGGCAAGACGCGGCTGCTGGTGAGCCTCTCCGTAGTGGTACTTCTATTGTGTGGGTGGGTGGCAAACAGCCTGGCCCAACACTCGTCCCTCGTCACTCGTGCCGCGATGGACGATAGACGACGGACGACAAATGCACTTGCGCTGTTTCAAGATACTCAAAAGATACTGCAGAAGACAGAGCAAATGACTTTGGTTTGGTGGATTCCAGAGGAATTCTGGCGGGTTAGTTCTGCATACGACCCCACCATTACCGAAGACCAGATTGAAGAGTTAATCAAAGTTCTTCGCCCCTATACACTTATCATTGTAGTAGACGCCACGTCGAGCTCATTCGGTGCAGTTACATACAGACCTGAAGCAGACATTCGAGCCGGCATTCAAATTAAAGATGCACAGGGGACTATCTACCGCCCACTTAGCGAAGATAAAATCGATGCGGACAGCAAGAATTTCTTGTCAATAATAATGAGGCCAATCTTCGCAAATACGCTTGGACCTATGGGGCAAAACATGCATTTCTTTCTCTTCCCGGCTAAGACCAAAAATGGCCGCAACATTGCTGACGCCAAAAGAGAAGGAGCCTTTTCAGTTAAATTAGGCAAAAAGGAATTCAGATGGCGATTGCCCTTGGGCTCGCTTCTGGCCCCAAAGATATGCTCAAAATGTAAGGAGAATTGTAGTGGAGCCTGGAATTTTTGTCCATGGTGTGGAACCAGGCTGCCAAAAAGAATATAATTGATAATCGGTGAGTGGTAACTGGTAAATGGTAAATGGTAACTGGTAAATGGTAAATGGTAAATGGTAACTGGTAAATGGTAACTGGTAAATGGTAACTGGTAAATGGTAACTGGTAAATGGTAACTGGTAAATGGTATATTCGAATTACCAATAACCAATAACCAATAACCAATTACCAATCACCAATAACCAGTGAGAATAAGGAGTGTAGACGATGAAACTATTTGCGAGCAAGTTAGCTCTGTTTTTTCTGGGCCTGTTAATAGCCCTTTGTCTTTGCTGCAGGGAAAAGGATCAGGAGGCAGCTGAAAAAACCGATAAACCAACGGTCGTTGAGGCAAAACAGGAGGAAACAGAACCCAATGTTGTTGCGAAAATAGGCGATTACACTATCACAAAAGGGGAGCTTGAGAAAAGGCTAATGATGGAGCTTCACCCCAACCCTTACGAATTCAGAAGCCAAACCCAGGCACCTGACGCCAAAGCAGTACTTATGAAAATGATAGCAGAAAAAGCGATGGTGATAGAAGCCCGCAAGCAAAACCTACTGGAAGACGAAACAACCCAGACAGTGCTTAAGCAATTTAAGGAAAAAAAGCTTGTGAGCTCATTGTTAGCGACCCATTTACAAGGCAAGATAACGGTTACAGACTCAGAAATAGATGAACAGATAAAATCCAATCCCACATTGGACCGAGCACGGGCAAAGACAACGCTTACAAGGGCAAAAGTCAGAAAACTCTTAGATCAATATCACAGTGAGCTATGTAAAAAATTCCACCTTCAAAAGTTGAGCTATAATTTCCCCAAAGCAGCCCAAATCCACCAAAGACTATTGCTTCATCCGAAAAAACCCCGCAGAATGGGATTCATTCGTATCAGTCAAGCAAAAGATGAGTTGACGCCGGAAGAAAAAAACATTGTGCTGGCAACGTATGATAATGGAAAAGTGACATTGAAGGACTGGTTCGATACATTGTTTGAAATGTCTCCACCGAGTCGGCCCAGAGATTTGAATACTCCAAAGGGTGTTGAACGGTTATTAGACAGGGCTTTGTGGATGCCCATTTTTGTCTCTGAGGCCAAGTTACTCGGACTTGACAAGGATGAGAATTTACTAAAGCAAGCAAAAGAGTACGAAGACAACATGCTGCTCAACAAAGCCAGGAACGAAAAGATCAAAGATATTAAGGGCCCAATAACTGAGGAGCAGATAGTTGCCTACTTCAACAAGAACAAGGAAGCATTCGGAACACAGAATACGCTGATGATCGACCAAATCTGGTGCCAGGATATTAAAACAGCCCAAAAGGCAAAGGCCGAGCTGGATAACGGCAGGGATTTCGAGGCAGTTAAAAAAACTTTCTCTTTGCAGGAAAAATCCAGACCTTTTGATACCTCTCTCAGCAGCGAAGGAATATTCTTCAAGGATTTATGGAATGGAGACCCAAACGAAGTAGTGGGCCCGATAAAGGGTTTTCATCCTGATGGAATCAAATGGCGCATTGTCAAAATATTGGAAAAGAAGCCGGGAACAGTTACAGAATACTCGGTTGAGATGAAAAGAAATATCGAAACGAAAATGTTGGAAAAACAAAGAAACACAACCCTGGAGGAATACAGACAAGAACTCCTAAGAAAATATTCATACGAGATTTATGCCGAGAGAATCAGGGATATCGACCCACTTGATATACCATAAAAACCAAAACATTGACCAAATAATCTCTGAGAGAGCAGAGTCTTTTTGTGCCGCTGAGGGGGGGATTTGAAAAATCAGCAACGATGCTGGAGCCATTGTAGTCCGGGCTGTGGACGGTAACGGGTTCCCCGCAAAAGTCTTCTATGTCGCTGGCGCCATCACCAATGTAGGCCACGGGAGCAACAATAACTGCCCAAAAAGTCGTTACAGAATTTTGTTGCAAAACAATATCGTATCGCGTATATCACATTGCATATAGCGTCCTGATACATTGGGATAGCATTGTGTATTTCCTTTTACGCGATACGCATCACACAATACGAGATACCAGGTATGGTTTTCACACTGCATAGATATATATTTCGGGAGCTTCTAAAAGTTTTCGTGCCTGCCGCGCTGGCCTTAACAATAATCCTGAGCCTGGGCAGTATTCTGCGTCCTGTGCAGGAATACGGCGTAGGACCTCGCCAGGTGGTTCATCTTATGGGCTATTTTCTGCCGATAGCACTGACGTTCGTATTGCCGATGGCGGCTTTATTCGCGGCAGCTTTAGTCTACGGCCGATTCGCAAGCGATAATGAGCTTGATGCCTGCAGGGCAAGCGGAATATGTCTGCTGACGCTGGTTTACCCAGGCGTGGCGCTGGCGATTATGGTGGCAATAGCAAATTTGATCTTGAGTTTCCACGTGGTGCCGACTTTTGTACACCGCGCGGAAAGATCTCTTAAGGCCGACGCCAAACAGATACTTTTCCGCAACATCCAGCGAAAAGGTTTCTATAAACTGCCGCCGGAAAACCGATACGTAATTTATGCTGACCAGGCCAATCTGCAAAAAGATACACTTTCAGGTGTGGTTGTCGCTGAAGTGAAAGGCAACAAAATAAAAAAGGTCGTCACTGCTGAAAGTGCCAAAATAAATTTCAAGCCGCCTAAAAAATTCAATGAGGTCCAAGTAACCGCATATAACACATATCAAATTGGCTCTGAAGACGAAGGAGGGTTCTCCGCGGAACGGCTGCTCCTGACGATGGAGTTCGGCTCGCTGTTAGGCGATGATATAAAGTTCAAGAAGATCAACGAAATGAAGGAAATTCGGGACATTGACTTGACGCTGTTTTATCCGATCGCAAAATTGGCCCGCGATACTTATGCCCAATTTACCGTGGAGTCATTAGCAGAAGATATTGCTGACAAGATAACCAATGACCCCGGCAGCTTCTATAAACTGCACAGTGGTAAGAAGCTCGTCGAATTTACCGCGAGTCGCTGCATCGCGGGGGACGGCAAAGAAGTCGAGTTATCCGGCGAGGTTGTGGTGGTTGAATACGATGCGGCCAGCAAGCAGCGTTTACGCACTTTGCAGTGCGCAAAGGCTTCGCTGCATCTCGAAGGCGATGAGCTGGCGCCAACTTTGACAATGGAGCTCTACAACCCTACATGGCACCAAGTGGAGGGCGCAGAGGGTTTAGCGATGGGGTGGCTTCGCATTCGCGGCTTGATTATACCCAGAGCCGTCAGAGACGTAGCAAATAAATTCGCAACCGAGGATGGTCTGGATGCCAAAAAATTGGCTTCGAAGTCTTCGATACTGCAAAAAGGACCAAGCTCGAAACTTAGGGGTCTGCAAAATAAGCTTAAACAGGAAATACAGAATACGTTAGCTGAAATAGAGGCCGAGATACATTCTCGGCTGGTATTCGGAATAGGCTGCGTGTCGCTGATAATGATCGGCATTGGTTTGGGTATCATTTTAAAGGGCGGACATCTGCTCAGCGCTTTCGGTGCAAGTTCGGTACCCGCAGCGGTGCTGATACTGTGCATAATGATGGGCAGAAACATTACTAAAAACCCCAAAGTACAGACCGGTTCAGGCATTTCAGGCATAATATTGATGTGGGGGGGGCTGGTGTTTTTGTCTTTGTTAGCCGTAGGGATATATCGCAAACTGCTGAAAAATTAAGTCATATGAGATGTGAAATACCAAATACGAAGCACGAAACCATGGAAAGCACAAAGCACGAAATTCGAAGCACGAAACAATATCAAAATTCAAATGTTCAAATTTTCAAAACTTATTGTTTTGGTCATTTGAATTTCGATCATTTGGATTTGTTTCGGATTTCGATATTCGAATTTCGGATTTAATAGCATATTTGTTTCGAATTGCGATATTCGATATTCGGGTTTATACGAAATACGATGCTGATATGAAGATATTGGACAGATATGTCGCAAAGAATTTTATGATTGGCTATTGCATAGCTTTTTGCGTGTTGATAGGCTTGCGAATAATCACTGACTTGTTCGTGAATCTCGATGAGTTTACCGAGCGTCCCGAACTTAGCACCCTGGCGGTCATTAAAAACATATTGAGCTTTTACGGTCTGCACAGCACGCTATACTTTCGCGATTTTGCGGGAATGATAACCGTGTTTGCGGCTGTATTCTCACTGGTCAAAATGGTGCGCTGCAATGAGTTAGTAGCCGTGATGGCTTCGGGAGTTAGTTTGAAGCGGGTGATTGCGCCGATACTGCTCCTTGCATTGCTGCTGACAGGTCTTCTGGTTGTTGACCAGGAACTTTTGATACCACCGCTTAGCGATAAGCTTGTGCGAGGCCAGGACGCTATTCGTGGCCAGGAGTCCTATGACGTATGGTTTATTATTGACGGCAATGGCTCACTAATTTGCTCTCGAAAATTTGACGTAAAAACATCGACGCTGTACAATCCAATTATCATCCCACGCCTTAAGAAGGCCAACTCGCTCATTTGGGAGGTGACCGGCCGAATTTCAGCCGAAAAGGCGGTTTACGACCCTAATACCAGAGAGTGGGTTTTAACCAATGGGCGATTTACTGAAAAAGACTCCAGAAAGGTTGCCCGGCCGATCGCTTCTTACGCCAGTGACATCACTCCAAAGGATATACCCGTCAGACGCAAATCCCAACACTTAACTCTGCTAAGCTCACGACAGTTAGCTGTTCTTGCGGCCCAGAGAACAAAAATCAAAGACCTCGCTCAGCTTTACAGCCAGAAGCATTTTCGCATTACCGAGCCGATTATCAATCTGGCCATGCTTATGGTGTGTCTGCCGATTTTGGTTTGTCGCGACCCAAAGTCGATGAAGTCCGCTGTTATGATTAGCTTCGCCGTGACGGCGGCTTGTTTTATCACAACTTTTGTCTGCAAAATGCTTGCCACTGAGGTTGTCTTTGACAGAGTAATGCCGGAGTTGTGGGCGTGGCTGCCGGTCCTTATCTTCCTGCCGATAGCCTTCTTCGAGTTGGATTCGATGAAAACGTAAGAAAGGCAAATTTTTTTACTTTTAACCTCTCACTATTTTCTGCCACGAAGGCACCAAGACACCAAGATTATAACATATTTATTTTTTAACTTCGTGCCTTTGTGGCTTTGTGGCTAATTCCTCTTCTTGCTATTGCCTCGCGGATTTCTCTGTTTATCCTGACACTGCACCATTGTCGGCCGCACATTGAGCAGTAATCGGCAGAGGGTAATTCCTTTGCACCAATTTCTTTGCAGGCCTCCAGGTGCATTCTTTCGGCCGTTTGCGGGTCGAGCGATTCATCGAAGTGCGCCCTCCAGTCCAGATTGGTCCGTGCTATGCTCAGTCTTTTATCCTGCTCGGCAGCACCTTTTAAGCCGCGAGCAACATCCGCGGCGTGTGCTGCTATTTTTGCGGCAATAACACCGGCTCGGACATCATCGGCGTTCGGCAGGCCCAGATGCTCTCTCGGCGTGACATAGCACAAAAACGATGCACCGTAAAAGGCAGCGGCAGTTCCCCCTATCGCTGATGTTATATGGTCGTAGCCGGGAGCAATATCGGTTACAACCGGGCCAAGGACATAGAACGGAGCACCCCCGCAAATTTGCTGCTGGATTTCCATATTGTATTGTATCTGGTTAAACGGCACATGGCCGGGGCCTTCAACCATTACCTGGCAGCCCTTTTCCTGTGCCCTCTGCGTAAGCTCTCCTAATGTTCTCAACTCTGCGACTTGGGCCTTGTCGGTGGCGTCGGCGATGCAGCCGGGACGAAGGCCGTCACCAAGAGAAAAGCAGATATCATATTCGCCCATCATGTCACACAAATCATCGAACATTTCATACAGGGGATTTTGCTTGTTGTGATATACCATCCACTTGGCCAGTAATGCTCCGCCTCGGCTGACTAAACCTGCTACCCGCTTTTCAAGCAAGGGCAGATGCTCTTTTAACACGCCTGCGTGAATGGTGAAAAAATCCACGCCTTGCTTGGCCTGTTTTTCGATAATCTCGAGGATTATTTTGCCGTCTATGTCCTCGACATTTCTGCCTTCTATGACCTGATAGATCGGCACTGTTCCGAAAGGTACGGGGCACAGGGCCAACAGTTTCTCACGTATATCATCAAGGTTGCCGCCGGTACTTAAATCCATAACCGCATCGGTACCGGCAGCCAAGGCAGCTTGCAATTTTTCAATTTCAGCTTCTACGGAAGAGCGAACACTGCTTGTGCCGATATTTGCATTTACCTTTGTGCTAAGTGCTCGGCCTATGCCGGTTGGCGCCAGATTAGTTTTAAGATGCAGCTTGTTCGCAGGTATTATCAGTCGTCCGGCAGCGATATTCTCGCGAACAAGCTCGACATCGAGGTTTTCGGCCTCGGCTACAAATTTAGCCTGCTCCGTAACTGTTCCGGTACGTGCTGCTTGTAATTGCGTTGCCATTCTTTTTCCCTGTTTTATTTTTTGCCACAGATTTCACTTATTGTCATTCCTGCGAAGGCAGGAATCTATCTTTTTCTTTTGCTCGGCGGTAAATAGATACAAATAAAAAAATCGCTCCGGTAGGAAGCGATTTACTTATCGAGCTGGCTGTCAGATTTTAATATCACTTTCCTACGCAGGCATATCCGCCGGACTCGTATTTTCACCACCAAGACACAAAGACACTAAAATTCAATTATATTTATTTTTTTACCTTCAAATTTTCTTTGTGACTTCGTGTCTTCGTGGCTAATCATTTTCGGCGATTGTCCTGTTCAGGTTCAAAGGGTTTTTTCTCAGGCCTGCTTTTAGCAAGTCACCCCTAGCGAACAATTTTATTATAGCCTATTGATTCCGGCAGTCAAATAAATATTAGCGTTTAGCTTATACGCTGTCCGGTATCTGTTGTGGCAGAACCTCTTTCACCTCAGTTGCAGAAAGACGTGGACGCCCTTTTTGTTTGAGGTAACGATATCCCATTTGCCGTCTTTGTTCATATCCACGACCTCAAACTGGGTTCCGACGCCGGAGTTGTCGTCGATTTTGTGCGGGATGAACTCGACTTTGCCCTTCTGCGGACGGCGGAGCTCGAACCAGTACAGCACCGCCGGTTCGCGGCCGCCGGGGTCTTTGCCCTGGTGCGCAAAATATCGCTTTCCGGTGACCAAATCTTTAAGACCGTCGCCATTGATGTCAATCAGGATTATGGCGTGCGGCTGAGAAAACTTGTCGTAGATAACATGCTGCTTGAACTGTGAGCCGTTTGTGCCGGGGAGCTGCTCAAACCACCAGATGCCATAGTTGTGGGCTGAGCTGGTGATTATGTCACTGTCGCCGTCACCATCTATGTCGTAGACGAGGATATTGGCACAGTCCGGGCCGAGCTTGGCCGGGTGAAATTTCCAGTTGCGCTGTGTGCGGTCTATGGGTGCCTGCCACCATCCTTCTTTTACGAGCACATCGTTTCGGCCGTCGCCGTTGACATCGCCGGCGCCCAGGCCGTGGCCGTACCTCTTGGTGCCGGGGGCATCCGAGCCGGCGATTACGTGCATATCCCACTTATCCTCGAGATTTTTTGGTATGCTGAACCAGGCCATCAGGCCTTTTGGACGAACGGCGAATACCAGAACAGGTTGACGATTGCCCAGCAAATCGGTAAATATTGGGGTCTCGTTGCAGGCACTATCGACAACCATTCGCTTTTTCCAATGGCCGGGCTTGTTCCTGGGATTTTCATACCACCAACATGGCTCGCCGGGGTACCCGATGATAATTGAATCGACCCAGCCGTCACCGTTGATATCCTGCGCGAAGTTGGCGAAGCACTGGCTGTAACTTTTCGAGCCGTCGTATTGTCCGACAGTGCGGATTTCGTGCATCTTCCAGTCGGGCGCTGCATACCACACGTCACCAGCGAAGATGTCCATCTTGCCATCGTGGTTAATGTTTCCGACCGCAACGCCCTCGGAACGAAAGGTTTTGTCCACGATGATTTTCCTGAAGCGTATTTGACCAGCCGAGGCCGGCACAGTGCCCAAGAACACCAATACGACCAATAACAATATTATTCGTGCTTTCATATTGACCTCCTTTTAAAATCTGGCTTGGCTTACAAACTGCTTTTATTATAGCTTATCGCTTTTTGGCGGTCAAAGAAATATTGGTCTAAATTACTGCGGAAACTGCTCACAAAGGACGACATACTATACGTCGAAAGAAATGATGCAAAAGGAGATTTTGTTTTCAGCACTTTTCGGTGAGATCATTTACCGAATCGGACGCTTGAGAGCCAGCCCAGAACTTGCGGGGGAAGGATGACCGGCAACGGAGCGAAAATCTGGACAGATGATGAGAAATCGCTGGTCGAGATGCGTCGAGAAAGTGCCAAAATGGCGAGTTTTGAGTGAATTGGCGCGCTCTTCGGCCTGTCTGATGGTCAGAGGAGTTGAAATGGAATCGGATGTTGTGGTATTATTGAGGTCGTAGCGTGAAGGAGCACTGTTCAGGAAGTCAAATGGGAAATCTCAATTTGACTGAGAGCCCGAGGCGCGTCGAGGAGCTCATGAGACTCCACAGGTGTTGGCGATCCTCAGTGGTTTCAGAATGTTAAGTAGGCCCGTAGAAAGGAGAAGTCTTTTGAAACAAATCACTGTCATCACTTTCGTTGTGCGCGGACTGCTGCTCGCGGGAACGCTGCCGACTTGTGCAGCCGACAACGCCGCATCTGAGTACGACGTCGTCGTCTACGGTGATTCGTCCGGCGCGGTAACGGCGGCCGTCGCAGCGAAAAGGCTGGGTAGCAGCGTTGTTCTCATCAATCCGACGCATTTTCTTGGCGGCATGAGCGCCAGCGGACTGGGAGCGACCGACTTTCTGGGCAAGCGATATACCTTTGGCGGCATTGCTTCGGAGTTCTATGACGAAATAGCCGGACATTATGGCAAAGCCTACGTCCGTAGTTTCGAGCCGCACGTTGGTCGCAAGGTCTTCCGGAAGCTCATCGCTGACGCGGAAGTGCCCGTTGCTTTCAACGAAAAAATGAACCGCCAGAACGGCGTGAAGCTACAAGGCAAGCGTATCGTCTCAATCACCACCCTCAGCGGCAAGACCTATCGTGGCAGGATGTTCATCGACGCCACCTATGTCGGCGATCTGATGGCCGCCGCAGGGGTCACCTACACCGTCGGACGCGAGCCCGAGAGCAAGTATGGTGAGGACATGGCCGGCGTGCGCCGGGGTGATACCCAACCGCGCATCCATTACACGCAGAAAGACAAAGACCACTTCATCGCCAACGTCGACCCCTACATAAAGCCGGGCGACCCGACCAGCGGCCTGCTGCCCTACGTCTTCAAGATTGACGGTCTTACCAACGGGCAAGGCGACCACAATATCCAGGCCTACAACTATCGACTCTGCTTGACGCGCGACCCGAAACTCCGCATCCCGATCGACAAGCCCGGGGGCTACCGCGAGATCGACCACGAGTTGTTGCTTCGTAACTTCGAGGCGGGCGATCAGCGGATGCCGGCAATCATCAGCGATCTCGACGGGCCCGGAAAGAAGATGGACTTGAACCACAAACACGCCATTGGCACTGACTACGGTGGCGCGAACTGGGAGTATCCTGAAGCTGGCTACGAGCGACGGCGCGAGATCGAAAATGCACACGAGTTGTATGTCCGCGGTTTCCTCTGGACGCTGGCCAACAGTCCGCGTGTACCGGCGGAGATTCGCAAGCAAGCCGCCGACTACGGCCTGTGCAAAGATGAATTTACCGACAACGGCGGCTGGCCCTACATGATCTATATCCGCGAGGCCCGACGAATGGTGTCGGATTATGTAATTACCCAGGACGACTGTGAAGTGAGGCGAGAAGTAAAAGACTCGGTGGGACTGGCGTCGTTCGGCATGGATTCGCACGTTGTGCAGTATTATGTCAACGAGCAAGGATACGTTCGTCGCGACGGCACGATCTGGCGCGTGCCGCCCAAACCCTACGGTATTTCGTACCGCTCGATTGTGCCCCGCCAGAGCGAGTGCGAGAACTTGCTTGTCCCCGTGTGCCTGTCGGCTTCGCACGTAGCGCACGGCTCGATCCGCATGGAACCGGTGTTCATGGTGCTCGGCCAAAGCGCCGCAACGGCAGCCTCGCTGGCTATCGCCGACGGCGCAGCCGTGCAGAGCGTGCAGTACGCGCAGCTCCGCGAGCGGCTGCTTAAGGACAGGCAAATACTCAATTGGCCACAATGAGCGGTTGGTACAACAGCGCCACTTGAATATCCGCATAATCGATTTCGAACGTAAGGTGAGAGACGTCTTATACGAGTCATAATACGAATTCAAGTTAATTCTTGCGCCTTACTCTAAAAGAGTTCCTATCATGAGGATGGGATAAATGGCCATTATATCATAAATCGTCATTATATAAAGCGCACTTATTAAGTTGAATTGGTATAATACATTTTGAGAATTTTCGAGATGCCAGCATAGGTGACGTTGTTATTGAAAATGTTTCTTGCTCTTTTCGCGTGATTGTTACTGCCTTATGAACGAAAGGTTACGACAGTAAAGGTGAGTGCGGGCAATTGCGGGCCCCGTTAGAGACTCGAAAGCAGCCCCACTTCGCGGCAATGGAAAAAGTCTCTAACGGGGCGGGTCAATATCCGGCAGCCGGTCTCTGTGACAAGGACGTCATCTTCAATTCGCACGCCGAGTTTTCCGGGGATATATATGCCCGGCTCGATGGTAATAACTTCGCCGGCTTTGAGCGTGCCCTTGCCTTTGGCCTTGAGGAAGGGCGATTCGTGAATTTCCAGGCCGAGGCCGTGTCCTGTGCCGTGGCCATAGACAGGCAAATCACTCTCGTCGATTACCTTTCGGGCGGCGGCATCGACATCGTTAATTTTGACACCGGCTTTTATCTTTTTTATCGCAGCGGCCTGGGCCTGCTCGACTACATTGTAAGCCTTCTTATAAAAAGTAGTCGGCCCACCAATAGCAAAACACCTGGTAATATCGCTGCAATAGCCCTTGTATTTGGCCCCGAAGTCTATCAGGACGGTATCTTTTTGTTTAAGCTTCCTTTTGCCCGGCTGATGATGGGGTCGCGAGGCATTAGGGCCAAAGGCAACGATTGTATCAAAGCTGTTTGTTGCCCCCAGCTTGCGAATTTGAAAAACGAGCATACCAGCCAATTCG
>JAUXAB010000072.1 GCA_030615025.1 Phycisphaerae bacterium
GGTTATCGATTGCCCCGACCCGGCAAAGAGCAGGGGCACTATAGACGCTGTTGCTCAGGATGGCATCCAATTAAAAGCAAAGGCGAGAGTAACGGTTAGAATGAATATGGATAGATTAGTAGGTGGCGCAACTGAGGAGACTATTATCGCCCGCGTAGGCGAAGGAATTGTAACCACAATCGGCAGTGCGATAACCTATAAAAGCGTTCTGGAAAACCCGGACAATATTTCCAAGTCGGTTTTAAGCAAGGGACTCGATGCAGGAACGGCCTTCGAGATTCTTTCAATAGATATTGCCGATGTTGATGTAGGCGAGAATATCGGCGCCAAACTTCAGGCTGCCCAGGCGGAAGCCGATATGCGAAGAGCAAAGGCCGAGGCGGAAAAACGCCGGGCTATGGCATTTGCGCGCGAGCAGGAAATGAGGGCACTCGTCGTCGAAAACGAAGCAAAGGTGCCATTAGCTATGGCTGATGCCTTCAGGAAGGGTAATCTCGGCGTTATGGACTACTATCGTATGAAAAACATTATGGCTGATACCGAGATGAGAGACTCCATCGCAAAGCCGAAGAAAAAAGAATAGTCTCGATGCTCGATACTCGATGCTCGATAGTCGATGCGTGATGGGTTTTGTGGGGAAGAATAAAGAATATGAATGAGGTTTTAGCTCAAATAATTTTAGCTGCTCAGAAGAAAAAAGGCTGGGGGAACATACTGTTCATTGTGTTCTTAGCGATTTTCTGGGCGATTGGGGGCATCCTCAAAGTAAGAGCAAAAAAGGCTGAAGATAAGAAAACAGGGGAGGAGCAATTGAGCGGTAAGCCGGGAGTTAAACCGGCTGAGGTCACCGAGGTCTTGCCGAAAGGACCTTTCCAAAAAATCCGACTTGCTGTTGAGACTGAGCTGCAAAGACAGCGCCAATTGCAAACCCAACAGGCACAACGAAAGCTCGCGCGTCCCCAGCCCGTTGCGCAGAAGGTCGCTGCTAAAACCGAACGTGCTATTAAGATTCCGGCCTTGGAACCGCTGGAAGAATCAAAATTGGTGCCGCTGACTCCGCAAGTTGGGCCCGACTTCCAGGAACTTCCAGAATTTACCGGCAAAGCTGTCAAAGAGCTGGAAGATAAGCGCATTGTTACTCCGGCAGAAATACCACAGGCAAAGTATCTGTCTGAAATTTTGTTGGATTATGCCGACCCTGATGAGCTAAAAAGGGCGATTCTACATTATGAAATCTTAGGCAGGCCTTTGTCACTGCGTGGCCCATCTGGGCAGATTATCGGACTTTAGACACCTGGTAACATATAAGGCTTCACCTTTCGGATTTTTGATTCGACGGGCGATCGGCAGCAATCATCATACCAAATACCGGTCCACGGGATATGGCAACGCTGGAGAACAACCCAAGCACTCGGCTCGCGCCTTTCGGTAAATATAAGCAAATCGAAAGGGTCTAAAATGGCGAAGAAAATCACTGAACAAAAATTGCTTGACATGCAACTGCACGAAATAATACAGGATAGTAAAGGTAGTAGAATTTCAGTTCAAAAGGTTATTGGAGGTTGGATTTATTGGTATAAGCTCGGGGGTAATTCTGTCTCAGGAGTCTTTGTGCCTAACCGTGAAGAGGCAATTCCATTTCTTCGTAAGATGGCAAAAGAATTGAAGCAATCAAAGAAGTAAAAAAATCAAAAAATCAATTAGTGCCGGTACTTGGGATATTGATTTTAAGGCAATCTTTAACGTCCCATAAGATATGTTATGTTTCATTCAGGGCTCGATTTTTGAGCGGAATGGCCTATTTGTGTATTTTTTAGATTTTGGGGTGTTTTTGCTCGGCTAATGACAATTGCGGATTTTACGCAATCTTTACCAAGGCTGACCTGGTAAAAACGGATGATTGGCATCTGTTGCCTGGCTGGCGGTATCTAAAAGATTGTCCCACGTAGCAACGACCCTGTCTAATAGGCCTAAATTTTGAAGAACTATTGAAATGTTAACTGGTGCATCGGCACGGGTGAAGTTATCCTCCAACAAGCGGTCAAGGTTAATGAGGGAAGATGCAAACTTTAGCTTGTCGCAATAAAGCAAGGCTATTTTATAGTGGAGTTCGAGGGTATCCTTGTCAAGATAGTCAGGAGCGTTGAGCTGCTGGAGTGCAAGCTGTTTCTGGCCTGCTTCAAAGAGACAGACGGCCAGTTTGCTGCCGGCACGGTGGTAAGTTGGGTTTATATTCAAAGCAGCTCGAAATGAGTTAAGGGCGTCGGTTAAGCGTGCGACGCTCATCATCAGGACGCCCAATCTATAGTGTAAGTCGGGGTTCTGCGGGCGACGGCTGATTTGCTCCTGATGTGCACGAATCACAGGCTTGATGAGGTTAGCGGAATCGTGACCATTAGAAACGGGCGAGCTGGGCCCCAAGCGTGGCTTGAATTGCAAGGTAGCGGTCTCAGCAAACAAGAACGAACTGTTTGGCTGAATTGCGGCTGCCAAGGATAATGTCACCAAGGCGTCTGAGATGTTGCCAGCTAATTTGTGGGCAGTTGCCAGTCCGATATACGCATCAACTATTTTGTCATTTATTTCGACCGCCCTGTTGAATTGCTGTGCGGCGGGCTGATTGGCTTGCAGCTGCAAATATTGTGTCCCGAGCTTTATAATTGCCTCGAGAAAATCGGGGCAAATACGAATCGCTTCTTCATATTGTGAAACAGCCTCGCCGGTAGCGCCCAACATATTAAGAATATCCGCATGCTTGGTAATCAAATCCGGCCTGTCGGGCTGCTCTTGCAATAAATCCTCAAGCTGCTCGAGCGCGTCGTGAAGCTGGCCATCGGCAATAAGCTGGTCTATATCATCGTCATCAGCATAAAAATTGCCCGGATGTATTAAAATTGCGGTGTTAAATGTTTCAATGGCTTTCGTGTATCCGGCGCCGGCAATATATAAATGGCCAAGCGTGACAAGTGTCGATATGTCGTCAGGATACTCATTTTTCAACAGTTCGTATTGCTCTATGGTTTTTTCCAATTGGCCGTTCTTAAAGTAGATTGCAGCCAGTCTTTGGGCGGGAAGCTGCAAATAGCTTTTGAACTTCAGACAATCCTGATAAAACTCGATGGCCTGAGACTCCTTGCCAAGTCGTTCATAACAATGGCCAAGGGCATAAAGAGCCATCGTATTGTTCGGCTGGCGGAGATAGACCGAGTTTAGCTCTTCGATGGCATTTTGGAGCTGGTTCTTATGCAGATACACTACGGCCGCTGCCAGGCGTCCGTGAGTGCAGGAAGGATTTTCGAAAAGATACAGCTTTATCTGCTCGTGGGCGGCATCCAATTTCCTATCGCCCAGAAGGTCACTGATTTTATTTAGCTGCTGATATTGCGCAGATTCACTATCGTCTTTTGGAAGCTTGACCGCATCCAACCAGTGCGCAATCAGGTCGGCTGTATCGAGCGTTATCGCCCTGCCGAGAATTTCCAGCAATGTACTCATACACCCTCCTGCCGAATACCAGTGCACAAGTCATAAGTGCCTTTGCCTCTTTGTGCTGTTGTGTCCTTGTAAAGGTATCGGCAATAAGCGGCGTCTTGTTAATCGTGGTGCCAGCAATTAGTTACTCTGGCTTTTATTTTACGCGGGGTGTGTGGCGATTGTGTGTGATGTAGGGGTTGTTTTGCGATTCTAATATCGTAGTGCGTATACGCCTGTAAGAAGCGTCCGCCTTTGGCGGATCGTATTGCGTATATCGCCAGGAGGCCTGAACCATCGGGGTCGTTGTTTATCGGGTTTTGCCGGCCCCCTGGCCCATCGAGAGCGTATAAATCCGGATATCGATTATCGGAATTCGAGACAAATTCCTGGTCTTTTGCACAACTTCATATGGGAAATCCGGGTTGACTGTTACCACTGCCGTCGGCCAGACCCTTCGCTTCGCTCAGGGTGACAGTCCTGAGATAGTTTCTAAGCCGTTTTTTCGTTTCCACAGTGTTCGCAGAATGGCAGCAGCGAGTGGCGAATGTCACTGCATTTATCGCACTTTTCGTAAAGCTGTGTGCCACAGGATGGGCAGGTATAAAGCTGCTGCTTAGCGGCTTCTGCCCCCTGCCCTGCTAACAAGACCAAACCTCTGCGTTTGCCCCCTACCGCATAACGCAATGGTCCGATACGAGCGGGCTTGCCGCAGATTGGGCAGAGGGCTTTGTCGTAGGCTTCCTGGTATTGCTTTAATATCCAGTCCTTCTTCGGAGAGACAATCATTTTTATCAGATAGACCAACAGCTTAAGAACAATCCCTACGATTACTAATAGTGCTATATATTTGAAATACTTGCGTGGGAAGTATTCGTGCACGACGAGCGAGATTCTCACAAAGACGGCAATGAAAGCGGCATAGACTATCGGCCAGTATGTACCCGTACGCTTCTTTGTGAAAAACCAGGCTGCAATCAAGAATATCGGTATCATAACCGCCAGCTTCAACGCTGCAACCTTCCATCGGTGCTTAGTCATTAGTTCGTTGTATTCGGTCCTGGCAAGATCGTGCTGTGTTCTTATTTGTTTGGAGACAGAAGCCAACTCTTTTTCCACCTGACGCTGCTGTCTTGTCAGTTCGGCAATTTCCTTGTTCAGAGCCTGGTACTGTCTTTGGTTCTGGAGAAAGAACGTCTGGCTTTCAGTGAGGGTTTGCTGATTTTCTGTGGAAAAATCAAGGTTCCTTTCAATGCTTTGCTTTTGAATAGACAGCAATTGATTTATCGTATTTTGCAAACTGTCGGTGCTGTCCTTCAGTATGGACTGCTGCTCTTGTTTGTTTCTTATATTTTCCCTGATGCCATCCAGACTTTCTTTCCGGTCCTCTTGTTTTTTTACAAGCTGAGCATCGACGTATTCTGCCCGTACTTCAGAGAAGTCCGGTCCTCGCAAAGACCCTATGTCCCTTGTTATAAAGCCAAGTAACCAATATAACAGCACTGCAAGAACCAGGCTCAAAAAGATAATGAAAGCCCGCTGTATCCACGGGCCTTTAAATTTTTTATTTTCACTCATAACATACTCCTAATCCGACTTTGCTATTTGTGCCTGTTTTTCTATCTCACTTAAATATGCCAATGTGCGTTCGAGCTTGTCGCTTAAGTGTTTTAACTTCAGCATAGTTTTAACTCTTGCCAGAAGTTCCAGCTTGTTGACGGGTTTACTGATAAAATCATCTGTGCCCGAGTCGATACCGCGTTCGATATCGCCGAATTCATTAAGTGCGGTCACCATTATGATGGGAATGTCACTGGTTTTGGGGTCGTTTTTTATTCTTTTAAAAACCTCAAAGCCGCTCATTTTAGGCATCATCACGTCCAGCAAAATCAAATCAGGTGCACAGTTGACTATAATCTCCAGTGCCTCCGGCCCATCGCGCGCAGGGACCGTCCGGCAGTCCACATCCTCAAGATATGCCTGCAAGAGCTCGAGATTTTCCTGATTGTCATCGACGACGAGGACCGTAGGCGTTTTTTCCTGGTCTTTTTCAGCTTTATTGTAGTTCATAAGAAAATTGCTCCTATTCTATTTTTACCGCCGAGGTCGCAGAGCCCGCAGAGATTTTTAATATTGTCATTCCTGCGAAAGCAGGAACGCATCTTCTTTTCCTTTCATTCCTATTTTCCCTTTGCGCTCTCGGCGTTCTCTGGGGTTAATTTTCGTAAGATTGCAGTGCAAAAGGCGGGCAAATCGTCCGGCTTGCGTGAGGTAATCAAATTTCCGTCCACAACACATTCGGCATCTACATAGTCGGCACCGGCGTTCTTGATGTCATCTTTAATTGCCATAAAACAGGTTGCCTTTCTGCCCTTGTAAACCTTCGTGCTGCACAACAGCCATCCACCGTGACAGATGGCAGCTATGACCTTGCCGGCATTTACCATATCGTTGGCAAACTTTATCACATCGGCGCTTCTTCGCATAAAATCCGGTGCGAATCCGCCCGGCACAACCATACAATCATAATCGCCGGTGTTGGCTTCTCCGGCTGAAACCTCTGAGACGCAGGGGTAGCCTTCTTTTGAATGATATTCTTTTTTTGCTTCGGCTGCAACGAAATTAACCTCTAACCCAGCCTCCTTGAGCCGATAGTAAGGGAACCAGACCTCAAGAACCTGATACATTTCGTCAACCATAACGGCTATCTTTTTCGCTGCCATTTTTCGCTACTCCTTTTCTGCCGGCATTGGCTGTTTGAGCCAGGCCGGATTGAACACGTAGTATTGTTTGCTGCTTATCAGGTGGATGAGGCCGTCAGGTGTCTGGGTGGCGGCGAGATAGCCTCTGGGTTCAGCGTGGGTTTGGTCCATTACAAACCAGCCGGTATTGCCGCCGCCGTCAAGTTTTCTGGCGGGCCCACCGGCAGTGATGAGCTTTTTCACTGCCCAGGTTTTGCCCTCGTCAAAAGAAAGGGCCGAAAACATGCCGAACACCGTGCGACCTTTACCAGCGGCATCACGAATCGTCATTCCTTTCTTTCGGTCGGTGAAGCTGACAAACAGAATTGGTCCTTCATTAAGCCGTCTCAGGATTAGCCGTTGTCCTCCGCCGATAGGGGGGAATTTACTGGCTGAATAGGTCCAGGTTTTTCCCATATCCTTCGAGATACTCATCGGCATTCGGCTGTTGATGTTATTTCCGCGACCAAAAGCCATTAAACTTCCGTCTTTGAGCTGGACCACGCCGGCGTGGATGCCGGCGATCCAGGCACCCGTTGCACCCTCTTCAAACTTGGGGGCTGGCTGCCCTTGGCCGGGGTCAGTCCAGGTCTTTCCATTATTACGGCTGATGTGTATAGCGGTGCCACCACTACCTCCTGGTCCGGCGTCACAAGGTAAGATGATGAAACCTTCGCGAGTTTGGAAAACTGATTCGACGGGCTGGTGACGATGGCCGTGTTCCGGGGCAATGAGCCGAGCTTTTGACCAGGTGGCACCGCAATCAACAGAAGTGCGCATTACCAGAGCGAGACTGCCCCAGGTGGCCGCAGCCGAGAGGCCGTTGAAGTGGTAGATGGTCCTTCGGCCGTCATACCAAAAAGCTGGTGCGTGGTCATTGCGGTCGGGTGCGTTCCAAAAGACAGAAGGCGGCCCCCATTGCTGCGACCCATATCGCAGACGGCTGGCCAGAATCGCTAACTCACGGCCAGGCTCTGTACGGCAGGAATACCAAATGGCCAAGAGGTCGCCATTGGGACAATCGACCAGTGCCGGGTCATGGTTGTGCCTGGAGTACATCGGGCCATCAGAACCGGGCGAAACCTTGACGTACTCAATCGGGCCTTTGAAATATGGCTTTTTCGGGTCGGAGCCTTTGGCCAAGTCAACAGGAATCTGCTGGTTGACGTTTCGCTGATTCAGCGGTGGCAGCGGAACAGACAGCGGCTTTGTGTTTGGCATCTCGCCGAGGACTACGCGGAAACCTATCAGCCAGCTTTTGTTCTCTGGTATTGTGCCGAGGCGGTTCGCTGAGCGCAGGAACGAGATCTTTGTGCTGTGACTGCCGCCACGAGTGACTCTGAAAAGGCCGGCCACCCGCCCTACCGGGTCGGTTTGCTCGGCTTGTTCGTACGGGCCATACCAATCGCAGCACCACTCTTCGACGTTTCCGTGCATATCGAACAGGCCCCACTTATTCGCCGGCGTTTTGGCGACCTTTAGTGACACCGGCTTTGGCTGCCAGGTTTGTGTTTGGTTCTTGTGGTAGGTATCCGGCAGGTCGTCGCCGGTGTAGTATGGCGTGGCAGTACCCGCGCGGCAGGCGTATTCCCACTCGGCCTCGGTCGGCAGGCGGTAGTGTCCGGCTTCCTTTTTCGAGAGCCATTCACAGAATTTGGCTGCCTCGTGCCAGTTGACAAAGACGACCGCCTCATTATCTTCGTTCGACAGGCCTCGCTTACCGCGGAGCTTGCGGTGCTCGGGGTCGAACTGCTCATACTGGGCGTTAGTGACCTCGGTGGTGGCCATGTAAAAGGGTTTGGTGATGTTCACCTTATGCACAGGCCGCTCGTCCCAATCGCCGCCCTTTCTCTGTCCCATTAAAAAGGAGCCCGGCTTGATACGAACAAACTTGATGCCAATGGAGTTGACAAACGTATCGGGTATCTGCACAGAAGGAGACTTCGCTGCGGCCCTTGACCGGCTCAGGCCCAGCGCCAAGCAAATTACAGGTATTGTCAGCCATTTTCTTTTCAACATTATATCCCCTGTCAAGTGATTTGATTACTGTGGTTTTCGATAAATTGTCGGACTTGGGGCTTGATATAGAGCTTCTCAATATCCACCACTTTCGAGACCGCCTCAGCACAAATGGCCACCACATCAGCCGATTGAGCTTGTGTATCCACAAAGAAAATCGGCTCGCCTTTTACAGTGCACAGTCCCCCACCGCTTCCGCCAAGGGGTTCGGCGCGGATTGTAACACTGTTTGCTTCCAGCAACGCTAAAAGTTCTTCCAAAATCCTCTGCTCGTTCATTGCTCGTGTATCGTATATCGTATTGCGTATGTCATTGCGAGCCCTTCGCTTTGCTCAGGATAAACTGCTCGAAGCAATCTAAAACGTACCAGATGAGAAAAGCCACGCTCGGCTTCGCCTCGCTCGCAATGACAGCCGTGCTCAAGAAAAACCAGGCTAAAAGTCGATATAAATACTTGTAAGCCAATAGTTTCCAGTATTGTAGGCAGGATTTACAGGATAAAAAAAAGCAAAACAAAGAAAAATCCTGTTAATCCTGTCCGTAGATAATTTTATAACAGGGACAGACAGTTGACAAGCATTATCGAAAAACGCGTTTCTTTGCACAAACGTCTGGGCGAACATCAACAGCAAAATAATGCCTTGAAATCCCAGATTGCCCAACTGCAGGCGCTTGCCAATATTGGGACCGTTACCCATATGATAGCCCACGAAATCAATAATTTGCTCACGCCGTTAGCTAATTATGCGGCCCTTGCGCTAAATAATCCTGACGATAAGTCGCTGGTCGAAAAGGCACTTGAAAAAACGGTGCAAAGTTGTGAGCGTGCTTCGAAAATTATGGAAAGTATGCTCGCGATGGCAGATGGCGAGAGGCAAGAAAAGAAAAACGCTCGGCTAATTGCCTTGGTCGAAGAGATTTTTACGTGTCTTTGCCGGGATTTTGCGAAGGACGGGATAACCGTAAAAATCCGGATTCCTGAAGACTTGACAGTTTGGGCTGTGCCTGTTCAAATTCAACAGGTTTTAATGAATTTGATTTTTAATGCCCGTGATGCGATGCTGCCGCGCGGTGGTATTCTAAGCGTCAAGGCCAGGGAGAGTAGCGATGCAGTTCAGATAGAAGTGGCCGATACCGGCTGTGGGATTGAACCAGGTGACTTGAAAAATATCTTTGAGTCGTTTTTTACGACGAAAACAGATGGGAAGCGGCCATCCGAGCATTCAGGCTCTGGACTTGGTCTTGCCTTTTGCAAAAAAATAGTAGATGCTCACGGAGGCTGCATATCAGTCGAATCCAAACCAGCCGAGGGAAGCACATTTGCAATAACGCTACCTAAGCCGCAGTAAGGTAGTAGCTAACAAGGGTATCAGGGAATCAGGGTATCAGGGTATCAGGTCAGTGGGTCAAGTTTATCAAAATATCGGGCATATAGTTGTGATGCTGCTGCTTCTTGCGTGTTCAACTTTTTTTTCAGGAGCCGAAACCGCCTTTTTCAATCTGTCGCGCAGACAAATCAGCGTGCTTGTAAAATCCAAACACAAGCTCCAAAAGCTGGCCGCAAGACTCCTGAATAAACCCAAGCAATTACTTAGCTGCCTGCTGTTCGGCAATATGACGGTCAACGTTCTGTTCTATGCTGTCGCCAGCGTCCTCACGGTTAGAGTCGGTCGACAGATTGGCACAGGTGCGGCGGCAATGACTGCCTGCGTTAGCTTTGCCGTGCTGGTGCTCTTCGGCGAAATACTGCCCAAATCGCTGGCGTACGCGAATTCAAAATCCGTCAGTGTTGCAACCGCCCTGCCGCTGGTTTTATGCCTGCAGATTTTTGCACCTCTGCAATTTGTCTTCAGAGTTTTTATAGTAGAGCCGACTCTGCGGCTGCTTCTGGGACCGGCACAGCCTGCTAAGCCAATAAGCACAGACGAATTCAAATCGTTAATTGAACAAGTGCGAAAACGTGGACTAATCACCGCTGATGAAAATAAACTTTTGGCTGAGATTGTCGAGCTTGGCTTTCTCAAAGTCCGCCACGTTATGCGGCCACGCGTGGATATGGTTACTTGTGCGGTTACAGACCCTCCTCAACAGGCTCGTGAACGGATGCTGAAAAACCATCTGACAAAACTGCCTGTTTACGCTCGGACAATAGATAATATAGTCGGGCTGGTATACCTGCGGCAGCTGCTGCTCGAAGCCGACACGTCACTAGAGGAGATTGTTCAGCGAGTACATTTTGTTCCGGAACAAAAGACGGTCGAATCTCTGCTGGAATTTTTCCGCAAGACCGGTACGGACACAGCCATAGTCGTGGATGAATACGGCGGTATTGCGGGTTCGGTGCGTCTGGAGGATATTGCCGAAGAGCTGCTGGGGCCGATTGAAATTACCGAGGGGATTGAACCTATCGAACAGATAGGGCCTTTTGAATATCGGCTGGCAGGTGACCTTTCTATTCACGACTGGGCTGAGGCGTTTGGCATCGACCCTGCAGAAACCAGGATTTCCACAATCGGCGGTTTGGTAACGGTGCTTCTGGGCAAGATACCCAAAAGCGGTGATGCTGCATATTTGAGAGATTTAAAGTTTACTGTCGAACGCGTGCAAAAGCACAGAATCAAAACGATAATATTAACGCTCAAGGCGACTGGGACTAATGGTCAATAGCACAGTCTTGATATTGGTAGCTGTCTTTGGCGTTGTTCTCTCCGGTCTTTTCGCCGGGGCCGAAACAGGTATGTACCAGCTAAGCCGGCTTCGCTTACGGCTCGGTATTGAAAAAAGACGATTATCATCCGTCATCCTTGGTAAGTGTGTACGTGACAGACCCGCCCTGCTTCTCTCAGTTTTGATAGGCAATAACCTCACACACTATTTTGTTACGAGTATCGTTACTTATATGTTGTTGAGCAAAGTCCGGGCTGCGCACACTGCTGAACTATTTGCAGCGTTCATAACGGTGCCAGTACTATTTGTATTCGGCGAGTTAATACCCAAAAACATTTTCTTTTATCGCGCCGATTATCTAATGTCGCTTGTTGCACCCCTTTTACTGATATTTCACAAACTTTTTAGCTGGTGTGGAGCAGTGCCGCTGCTTAAGTTTATGTCCGGTATTTTCGCCAAATTAGCAGGGTCGGCTGCTCCATTGGAGACGGTGACAACCGTTGTACAAAGACCTCATATCAGGGCAATTGTGGCAGAGACTCGAGAAGAAGGGATATTGAGCTCGGTGCAGACCGATATCATAAACCGCCTGGTTAGTATCTCAAACACTCCTATAGGAGCTGTGATGACGCCTATTAACAAGGTTGAGATGGTCGATGCAAGTTCTGATAATTCGGCTTTGTTGGACAAATTAAAGAAGTGTGCGTTTACCCGTTTGCCTGTCGCAGACCAGCGGCCTGCAAATATCGTCGGCTTTATAAATATTTACGAGGCTCTAAGCTCGCCGGAGCAGTTCACTGAGCTACGTAATTTTATAAAGCCAATCCGAAAGCTTACCGGCAACACCACCGTTATCGACGCGATAAATATTATGCAGCGTGAGAACCAAAAAATCGTTTTGGTTACGAGAACCGGTCGCGGGGGGCGAGAAAGGCCCATCGGCATCGTAACGATGAAGGATTTGGTTGAGGAGCTACTCGGTGAGTTAGCTGAGTGGTAAGCTGCCGCAGGGAATCAGGGTATCAGGGTATCAGGTTAAATGTTGGCGAAAATCTATAATATCTTAGTTGTCTTAATATTAGTTGCTCTTTCATTTGCAATTTTTGCAAATAGTATGAACAAGCCTCTCGGACGCGATGAACAGATGTACTGCACCGGCGGCGTGCTGTTAGCTCAGGGCAAAATGATTTACAGGGATTTTTCATACGCGGCCCAACTGCCCTATCATCCATTGCTCTACGCGGCTCTGTTCAGGATATTAAATACAACGCACTATCTGCTTGTAGGTCGAATTCTCTCAAGTTTGTGTGACATACTTGTGGTCGTGTGCATTGTCGGCATATATCGGCACATCTTTGGCACTTTTGCAATTTGCGGAATGCTTCTGGGTGTTGCAGGTGCCATCCTGTATGTATTTAATCCTCTCGTCGATTACGCCAACGGCTATGCGTGGAACCACGATGTCGTTATCTTGTGCGTTTGTCTATCTTTCTGGTTGTTTGTATCCGCTGATTTTAAGCGGAAATCAAGATACTGGCGAATTGCCATCATTGGTGCCCTTCTCACTTTAGCAACGTGTATGCGGATAACGACAGCGCTGGTGCAATTGCTGTTTTTCGCTGCTTTGCTGAGCCAGCCGGCTGAGTCAATAAAGCAAAGAATCAAGACCATTCTGCCTTTTTTGATTGCAACGGCTGTTGTTTTGATTTGGCCTGTCTGGGTGATAGCTTCGGCAGGACGAGCATTCTTTCTGAACCTGTTCTGGATACCTATGCTGTACGGTAAATGGCTGCACGAAATAGAGATGGTTCATAACAAATTTGATCTGACATCAAGTTGTATCAGAATGCCGGGCTATTTCGTACTTATCGTGCTAACGATTTACCTTTGTCTGGCGGTTGCGTGGGGATGTCGCAAGTTAAGCGTATCTGAGAGGAGAAATCTATTGTTTGCCGCCCTGCTGGCTTTTGTCTTCTTTATAATCGCTCTAATTCCGCCGACAATGTGGAGACAATACCTTGCGATGCCGGTGCCTTTCCTGATAATCGGCGCAGCTTTCCCTCTGTTGTACTTGAGGGAACTTACCGACAAGGTTAGGGACAACAAGCATTTTAAGATAACCGCTGCTGTAGTAAGTGTCTGCGTTGTTGTGGCGGTCGTCTTTCGCCCTATTGTGCTGTATAGAACCGTCGTGCTCTTTTATCCTGAAGGCTGGACGCCGATTCAAGTGCATAAAATATCGCAGGATATTGCTGAAAGAACTAAAGAACCCAAACTGATACTTACATTGGCCCCCCTTTATGCTCTCGAAGGCGGCTGCAATATTTATACTGAGCTTTCGTGCGGCTCGATTATTTATAGGATTGCGGACCGGCTGTCTGCGTGGAACCGTGACATTACGCACACAGTAGGGCCAAGAAACCTCGCGAAATTGGTGGAAAAAGAGCCGCCTTCGGCGGTGATAGTTGGTGTAGAAATTGGTGTAGAAATGAGGCGTCTCGAAGAGTCGCTGCTTAAGACGGCTGTCAAACCTGATTGGGAAAGGAAAGTGTACGAGAACGGGCCTGTAGTTTACTTCAGACGTTAATGCTGTATTTGGCAATGCCCCCCTGCCCTATCATTCGGAGCCTGTATGTTTTGCCACCAAGGCACGAAGGCACTAAGAAGTGCAAATTGCCTAAATTTTGGAGTGCCTAAAGTTACGGGTTATTTTTCTGCTTTAGGTACTTTAGTTCACTTTAGCTCACCTATATTTTCTTTGTGCATTTTCGTGGCTACTTAGTAATATTACATAGCGGCATCGTCGATGATTGCTTCTGCGATGTTGTGGACTGCGCTGCGGGTTTTTCCGTTGGTTTTGTTAGCGAGAATGGAAAATATGTAATCGCCGGCGGCGGTAGTGCATACGCCGGAAAAGGCCCTGACGCCCTCCATGTATCCGGTCTTGCCGCAGACTCTGCCCTTGTATTTTTCCTCCTTGAAATATTTAGCAATTGTGCCATCGACCCCCCCTACCGCGAGCGAGGCCTTATAGAGCGGCCAATCCCTGCCGTTGTAAACGTCCGATAAGACCTTTGCTATGGTATTTGCGCTGAGCTTATTTTGTCTGCTCAATCCGCTGCCGTCGTCGATATAAAACTGGCTTCTGCCAATGCCAAGCTTAGACAGATACTGCGAAATTACTTGTCGCCCCCCTGCCCAACTGCCGTCTTTGTTTGCCAGGCTGGCGTTGGCGGCGATAGTTTTGAAAAGGCCTTCTGCTGCTAATCCGAAGCTGTCCTTATTACAGCGGGCCAGACAATCAGCTATTGGGGTGTTGTATTCGGCCAACACGGTGACATTGCAGTCATCGAGAACTGCTTTTTCTATAAGCTCGCCTTTTGCCTTTATTCCAGCCTTTGCTAAATTCTCTGCCAACAGGAATCCGAAAAATGCTGCGGGCCTTTCAATCGCGACGGCAAACGGGCCGACCTTGCTTTTACATTTGCCGTGAACGACAATCGTGTTAAGCCGGCGATTGCGGTAAGAACCGACGGTACTCTTGCCTTTTGATATTGGTATGACCTTATTGACGAGCTTTATGAAAACGGTTTGCGGCTCGATGAAGATAGCCACTCTGCTGCCAACGTTTTTTGCGGTAATCTCTATACAATTGCCGTTAAAATTCAAGCCGCTCACTTCGCAGGCGTACGAGCGGTTCAACTCCTTCTTCGGCCAGTTTGGATGAACGCGCCGGTCATCAAATACGCCGCTATCAACAATAATATCTTTGATGGTTGTTACGCCATGGCGTTTTAATGCTGCTATTATATCTTCAAATATCCAGCCATCCTCTCGGCCATATTTAGCATCCGTCGTTTTGTCGCCCAATAGCGGGTCACCGCTTCCTATTACCACGAGCGTATCGCCACAAAGCCCAACTTTTGTTTTATAGTTGTAATCAGGTCCTAAGAATTTAAGGGCCGCTGCGGTGATAATTATTTTCATATTCGAAGCCGGCACCAGCGGCTCTCTTGCATTATGGCTGTAGATTGTCCTGCCTGAATCAGCCTTTACAATACGAACGGAAAATTGGACGTTTTTCAGAGAAGACTGGCTGATAATAGCATCAACTCGCTTCGCGAGGTCGGCTTTCGCGAAGGTGCCGAGGCAGATAGTAAATACAACTGCGATCAGTAATTTTTTTGTGTGAGCCTTCATACGGCGATTCATTATTTCATAAGGTTAGTGTGATATCAATAAGTTTCTTCTGTAGCGTAACTAAATGCGGGGGATTAATGCGGGTGGTTTAGTTTGTTATAAGTTGCTTTGTCGTTTAGACATATGGTTTTGTTTTAATTGTCTTGAAATAGTAACCTTTGGCGTCTATGATAGTGCGTCCTTTGATTCGGAGGCGCTGATGGCAGAATAATACCGGAGTACAGGTTTGAAATTAGATAGTCAGACATCATCAAGAATAGTCAAAATCTTAGCCGGCTTGGTATTAATTGTCCTTTCGTTTGTAATCTTTGCAAGCAGCATGGCCAAACCCGTTGCGGATGCTGAGCAAGCTTCTTGTACGGCCGGCGTCCTGCTGACGAAGGGCAAAATGATTTACCGTGATTTTGCCCACACAACTCAAATGCCGTATCATCCGTTTTTTTGTGCCGCAATATTTAAGATGTTCAACACGACGCACTACCTTTTGGCGGCAAGGATGCTGACAGTAGTCTGCGACATCCTCGTAGCAATATGTATTATCGGGATATTCACACGAGTTTTCGCCTCTTTTCCCATAACCGGCTGGCTTTTAGGTATGGCTATGGCTGTGCTATACGTGTTCAACTGGTATGCAGATACTTTCAATGGACTGGCTTTGGGCCGGGATTTTGTGATGCTGTGTGTTGCGGGTTCGTTCTGGCTGTTTATTTCTATTGATTCCAAGCAAAGATATAAGTATTTGCGAATCGGGGCGATGGGTGCCCTGCTGACATTGGCAAGCTGCCTGCGTTTGAGCGCTGTCTTTATTCAACTGCTTTTTTTCGTAATGCTGCTGCTTCAGCCGGCAGGGTCGGGCAAAGAAAGGTTCAAGAGCGTACTTGCGTTTTTGACTTCTTCGTTAGTGATGTTGGTCTTGCCGATCTGGACGGCAGTACAGGCACCACGAGCTTTTTCTATAAACGTTTTCGAGATGCTTTCGCTAAAAAGGCAATTGATGCTCAAATTTCATTTGATGACAGCAGGAACGCTGGACACAAAATTTTGGAAAACGATTCTTTGCCTTTCGGTGCCGAGGGCGATTCCCCCTTTTCTGATTGCGATTTGCCTTGTTGTGCTGATTGTACTGTATCGGCGCAAGTTAGATATATCGCACGTCAGAAATGCGGTGCTTGCTATTCTGGTGCCAGTAACATTTCTGATAATCGCTCTATGCGCTCCAGTAGTTTTGTACAAGAACTTTGCAATATTGATGCCTTTCGTCATAATCAGCTTCGCCTATCCCCTGCTGTATTTAAGAAGGCCCGGGAGGAACGGCAGCGACCATAAGCTTTTTTTTAAAATAGAGCTTTTTAAAATAGTGTCAATTGTTGTAATTGGGTGTACATTTTCACAAGTTGCTTACCAATCATTTATGCTTCAGAGGATATCCAGGATATTCAGGCCTCAGACCTGGGTCCCTATGAATTTGCATCAGATATCTGAGGAGATGGCCCAAAAAACTAAAGAACCGAAGTTAGTGGTGACGTTTGCTCCTCTTTATGCTCTTGAAGGTGGCTGCAATATTTATACGGAACTATCGTCGGGATGGATGGGATGCAATATTGCCAGTTATATGTCCGCCTCCAAGCGTGAGGCCGCTAATACCTTGAATGCAAAAACATTTAAGGAAATGTTAGAAAAAAGACCACCTTCAGCTATTGTAATTCACAAAGTGTTAATATCTGCTGTCGGATTAGTATTAATTCGCATCGCCAAGACGGAATGGCCGGAACAACATTACGACGAAAGTATCTGGGAGAGAATAGAATATCACTTTCAAAATGACCCTAATTTTGTAGCCTACTTTAGACTTTAGTTTCATAATTCGCAATAGCTCTTATAGTCCTTGTCGTTGCTCTATCGAAGTGAGCTGCTGTAAGTGCATTGCCCACAAAGGCTTGAAACGGCTTTTTGGGGCTCAAAACGGGGCTCAAACGTTTGTAAAAATCGCTTGACAAAATGAGAGGGATGTGCATAATAAATGTTTTATAATCAATAGTTAAGAGAGACGGGTGATGTTGTATGAAGGCTGATATATCCGCTATTAACAAGGAGCAAAGAAAGATAGGTGCAGTAACTTACACGCGGCGTGATTTTCTGAAAGTTATTGGCGCTGGCGCGGCGGCTGGGATTGCGGCACCGGTTCTGCCAGCGTTGGCACGGAAGGCTGCCAGGAAAAAATGGCGGATGCGGCTGTCGACATCATCGATTCACTTCATGCAGCTTCCCATTGAGCAGGCGTGTGAGCGGATAGCGAAATTAGGGTTCGAGGCGATTGACATCTGGTCGGCACACGAGGGCTGTCCACACCTCGACGATGTGGCCAAACGGCTGGGCGCAGACGGCCTGAAAAAGCTGCTGGCAAAGCACAAGCTGAAACTGTTCGCGTTTTCAGTCTATCGGGGCGAGTACGGACGTTACGCGGAACTATTAGGCAAGGCCGGTGGCGGTGTGGCCGTCCAGGGCAGTGCAGGCCCCTGCAAGCCGGAGGAACTGACCTCGCGGATGAGGCAGTTTATCGAAGGTCTCAAGCCACTGGTCGAACTGGCTGAGAAATATAACTCGTATCTGGCGATCGAAAACCACGGCAATGCGCTGCTTAACTCGCTGGATTCGCTCAAGGCATTCGTCGACATCAACACTTCGTGGAGGTTAGGCATTGCACTGGCGCCGTATCACATCCAGACGCTTAAGGCTTCGGTGCCAGAGGCAATCCGCATCTGTGGCAAGCGGCTTTTCTTCTTCTACGCCTGGCAACACTATGGGGGCTCAAAGCAGCTTCCCGGTGTCGGCCCGACGGACATGACGCCCTGGATACAAGCTCTGGCAGATATTCGATACTGCAGATACGTCAATCCGTTCATGCACGGGCATCCGGAAGCGGATGTGATGGCGGCAAATCTGGCCAAGTCGCGTGATTATCTGAAGGCGTGCTGTGAGAAGATGAACGTGAAACGTGGATTTATAATCTCGTAACGAAAACTGTAATCAAGAAATAGTTTTAAGGAGATAGGTATGGAACAAAAACAAGAACAAGAAGGTAAAGCAAATGATCTGACCCGGCGGGGTTTTATGCGCGACGGCGCGATGGCTGCAGCGGGTCTGGCGGTTGGTGTCGGCGCCGCGGGCAGCCAAAGTGCCCAGGCCGGTGACGTCGGTACGCTAATCAGGAGAACCCGCAGCTACAATCCTGGGATGGAATATCGGCGGCTCGGGAAAACCGGCCTTTGGGTCTCGGCTGTGTGCATGGGTGGGCACTGGAAGCGCATCGATAAGATGGTGCCAGGTGTGTTCAAAGGCGGTGGCTGGCTGAGCGCGGACCTTGACAGCGATGGCTTCAAGAAAAACCGTCGCGACGTTGTCACACGATGCATCGAATCGGGTATCAACTATATCGACGCCTGCACCTGGCAGGAGTGTGTAGCCTACGCAGAGGCGCTGCGAGGGAGGCGTGACGCGATGTTCCTCGGTTTCTCATGGTACCAGGAGGAAATGCGAAACGGCAGGTTCCGGACGGTCAAGGCGCTGCTGCGAACCCTCGACAAGGGGATGCGCGAAGCAAAGCTCGACTACGTGGACGTCTGGCGGATCACGATGCACGAGCAGAGCGGCAAGCACACTGAGGGCGAAGTTGAGGAAATGATAGGTGCTCTCGAAAAAGCCAGGCAGCAGGGCAAGGTCCGCTTCACCGGCGCATCCACCCACGACCGTCCGCACATCAAATGGATGATCGAGACCTACCCCACCGTGTTTCAAGTTGTCGTGACGCCTTACACGGCCAAGAGCAAGGTTCGGCCGAAGGACAGCGTCTTCGACGCAGTAAAGAAGTACGACATGGGCGTTTTCGGCATCAAGCCTTTTGCGGGCAATTCGTTGTTTAAGGGTGACAGTTCACCCAGCAGCCCCCAGGCAGAGGAAGACGACCGGCTGGCGCGTCTGGCCATCCGCTATATCTTAGCTACTGATGCGATCACGGCGCCTATTCCAGGTATGATTAACCCGCACCAAGTAGACAATGTGGTAAAGGCAATCAAGGAGCGTCGAGAGCTTGACGCAGCCGAGGCCAAAGAGCTGGAGCAGGCCATGGATGAGGCGTGGGCCAAGCTGCCGCCCCACCGTCAGTGGCTGAAGGACTGGGAATACGTGTAGCAGGCGAGTATGCTGAATCTACGTAAAGCTCAGATAAGGCAACCAAGGTACAAGGATGTCGGACTATGAAGCTGGTGAAACGAAGCTCCGTGACAATATGCGGGCTTGTAATGAGCAGTTTGCTGCTTTTTTTTGCAGCAAACTGCTCCTTTGAGAGACAGGTCGTGGATGAGTTTGCCGGCGAGGAGACTGGAAAGGCTGCCGCGGGGGAAGGCGCCAAAGAGGAATTTGTAGTTGCTAATCCGTTTTGCTTCGCGTGCCACTATGATTTTGAGGAGGAAGAGCTTGCCCTTGACCATGAACTGGCGGGCATAGGCTGCGAGAGGTGCCACGGCGAGTCTGAACGCCACCGCAGCGACGAAGATAATATCACACCACCTGAACTGATGTACCCCAAGGCGAAAATCAATCCGACCTGTATGATGTGTCACCCCAGACATAAGATCATCGAAGTGGATGCCCATGGGCCTCTGCTTGCCGGGGCCAAGACTATCTTTGATGAGGCAGAGGTTCCCGGGGCTGGGCCCAAAAAGAAATACTGCACGGACTGCCACGGCAGAGACCATCGCATACCGGTTCGCACGGTGCGGTGGGGCAAAACGACCGGGGCACTGTTAGGAGCGGGAGATTAAACGCTTTTACGGTATTTTTCATCCTTCTATCGCGTTGTAGTATGCAGTAGCGTTTTCACGATTGCCCCCTTTTGAGCCAAACAGTCAGGTGCTTTTTAGTCTTGACCGCAGCATTAAATAGTCTATGATTGTACACCACACGGTTTAAGTAACCGTGTAAACGAACGGTAAATGCTTAGCAAAACTTTGTTGAACAGAAAGGAATTCAAGATGAGCGGAAATAAGCAATCAGATAGCCAGATACGTGAGGGTATCAGCCGCCGTGGTATGCTGCGGATGGCGGCCGGTGTAGGCGCCGCAGGAGCGGCGGCTTTGGCGCTTCCGTCTTGCCCTGCTGTGAGCGAAGAGACAAAAACAGCCGCTACCAAAGGCCGCATCAAGCAGTCCATCGTGCACTGGTGTTTTGCGAAGTACTGGGATGTCGAGAAGACCTGTCAGATTGCCAAGCAACTCGGCTGCAAGAGTGTCGAACTGGTTGGTCCTGAAGACTTCGCTACGCTCAAGAAGTACGGTCTTACGTGCGCACTCGCACCCAACGGCATGCCTGATCCTCCGTTTGTCAATGGCTTCAACAATCCCAAATACCACGATATGGTCATCGCGAAAACGCGTGAGGCTATTGATGCATGCGCCGAGTACAAGTTCCCCAGCGTCATCGCCTTTACCGGCTCCCGAGAGGACATACCGGACGACACAGGTGCCAAGAACTGCGTCAACGGTTTGAAGAAGATTATAGGTTATGCCGAGAAGAAGAAGGTCAAGCTTTGCCTGGAGATACTCAACAGCCGTGTGGACATCGAGATGAAGGGCCACCCAGGCTACCAGGGCGACCACACCGACTACTGCATTGAAATCATCAAACAGGTCGGCTCGCCGAGGATGAAGCTGCTGTTTGACATCTACCACGTTCAGGTGATGGACGGCGACATCATCACCCGCATCCGACAGTACAAGGATCACATCGGCCACTACCATACAGCCGGCAACCCGGGCCGCGGCGAACTGGACGACAAGCAGGAGATTAATTATAAGCCCATTATGGAAGAGATAGCCCGGACCGGTTACACCAGCTACGTCGGCCAGGAGTTCATTCCGACCCGTGACCCGCTCGAAGGGCTCACCGAGGCCGTCGTGCTGTGCGACGTGTAATTCGTAATTCGTGACTCACAATTCGACTAACGTTCAAAGTGAAATGTCTCGAAAAGCCTTGGCGTTTTCAAGGTCAGGTTCACTCTGCTGTCATGATGTCATTGATTTTCAACCAGTTTTCTGGTACACCTCTCTTGAATACCAATTGCCGTACTTTCTCGTTTTTGTCGAATGTCGCAACGAGCACTCCAACATACTCAGTGCCGCTTTGAGAGTCGCTTCCACAGAACCAATGATAGATGTAGCCGAGTTTCAATGTCGGCTTTCCAAACAAGAAAAGCGCTTGTTGGCGTGAAAGTCTGACCTTTGGCGGCAAGTAACTGATAGACGACTTGGGCCCGTATGGGTCATCAACACGTGATCCCAAATCTGATGCACATATAAGTCTTGCCAAGTTTGCCCGATTCGTCTGTTTCCCTCTGAACTGTTCACAAACCTTCTTTAGCTGCTCAGAGATATCTGGAAATATCACGATGCCCGGCTCTTTAGCTTCCCGGAACTGACGAATTGATGTGTTTG
>JAUXAB010000052.1 GCA_030615025.1 Phycisphaerae bacterium
AAAGCCCGATGCCTGCGTTGTCAGCCAAAAACGTTCTCAACGTGGAGAAAACCACGCCTCCGAGCATTTTTGGCCTGCCGCCTTGGCCTCGAACTTTTCGCTCGGCCTCATAACGACCCGGTTATTCGGATAAGCTCTAAATAGCTTGAAATAGTAGCCACCCTTTTGAATTGACTATTTGCTATTTACTACTTACTATTGTCTATTGTCAGTGCAACGCAACATGACATACGCAATACTAACCACTAACGACTAAACACTTACTATGAACATAGTCTGGGCTGTTATATTTTTGGCCGGCGGGCTGATAGTATTATGGAAATCCGCTGACCTGCTGGTGGCGGGAGCGGTTGCACTGGCGCAGCGCCTCGGCGTCAGTCCCCTTATCATCGGCCTGACAGTGGTGGCTATGGGTACTTCTGCCCCTGAGGTAGCGGCCAGCATTGCAGCCGCCCTCCGAGGCGCCGGGGATATGGCTGTCGGTAATGTTTTCGGCTCCAACATCGCCAATCTGGCTCTTGTCGGCGGTCTCGCCGCCCTCATTCGGCCGATAAGTATACAAAAGCGAACGCTGCGGCGAGAGATACCGGCGATGTTGGTCGTAGCACTATTACTGTGGCCTGTCCTGCGCAATCTGTCTTTATCGCGCCCCGAAGGCATCGGCCTGCTGGCCGTCTTTGCAGCTTTGATTCTGCTGACCGTTTATACCGCACGCAAAGAAACCGCAGCCCAGAACCGAAACAGCACAGACCCACAAGAGCGCCGCGGCACGAAACACTTCATTTTCGTCGTTATCGGCCTGGTCGGATTAGCATTGGGGGCGGAGATGACCGTGCGGGGGGCTGTATATATTGGTAAGCAAGTTGGCTTGAGCGATGCGGTCATCGGCCTGACCATCATCGCAATTGGAACTTCTCTGCCGGAGCTTGCAACCTGCGTCGCAGCTGCTATTAGGAGTCAGCACGATATCTCCATCGGCAACCTCGTCGGCTCCAACATCTTCAACACGCTGCTGGTTACCGGCACAGCAGGAGTGATTTGCCCTTTTACTATGGAGGAGCCAAGCCTCGCAGGAGCTTATTACTGGGTTATGATTGCCGTCAGTGCCGCCTTTGCAGCGCTTGCCGTGCTCGGCCGCCGTGTTATCAGCCGACTCGCCGGCTCCATCCTGCTTTGCACCTATATCGCATATATGATTTATCTATTCGCCTTTAGCAGGTAGCGGATACTCGATGCTTGATGTCATTGCGAGGAGCGAAGCGACGTGGCAATCTCATAGTTAGCCCTCCAATTTATTGGGGGGTTGTTTAGCCGTCGCTGGCACGGCGACGCCCCTGCCTGCCCCGCATGAATTAGGCTACTGCCGTAAATTGGTGCGGGGTCATTCCTGCGCAAGCAGGAATCTACACACTATCCGCTAAACCCTATTTTTCCCCGCACATTTGATTGACTCACCAAAACTATCACTTGAATTAAGACAGGCAATCGCTAAAATGGTGCGGTAAGCACTTTTGAAAGGATGCCAAAATGGAACAAGTTTGTGAAAAGTGTAAGTATTGGAAAAAAGTCACCCAGATAGCTTTTGAGGGCAAGAAGAAAGATGCAGGTCAATGCCGAATAAATCCGCCAAGAATTTTTTTTAGCACATTTGAGAGCAGACCGAGGCAAGTAGTAAAATATAGATTTCCCTTCACCGCATACGATGACTGGTGTGGTGAGTTTAAGCCAAAAAACGAGCAAAAACAATAAGTAAATCGGGACAGCCCGGCGGCAATCGTTAAAATTGTCCGGCGCTGGCTCCTGTGACGTATTTGTGAGCCTCAACAAGGAAATGCTGAAAGATTGTCTTAGAAAAAAAGCCGCCCCCACTGCTGGAGGCGGCTAAGTTTAATTGCCCTACGCTGCCTTACGGCAACCTCGGGGTTTTAATTCTCTTTATATTATACGACATATTTCCACCAAGTTTTAACAAAATTGTTAAAAAATTCAATTTTTTCATTATTTTTGTAACTCCTGTCCTGTAAATCACTTAAGTCTATGAGTATAAGGCCCCCACAAGCATCAAAACCCGCAATTGCCGTCAAGCAAATTCGTCGCTTGTCGTTCGTCGCTCGTAGCTCGTGACTCGTCGAGAGGTAGCTGCGAAAATCGTTGCATATCCAGTACAGATTTGAGATATTGGAGCAATCGTGATTGCCAGAAGAAAAGTCATTATCAGTCTTGTCGTCAGCTTCGTTGTACAGTGGTCCTTTTCACTTCTTGTGTGGATGGGCTGTTTCAAAGCCCGTGCAATGGTGATTTGGCTGGCCCCGCTTGCACCGCCTTATTATGGCATTCGCTTTCTCATCGAAAGAGATCTCGACGTGGCCTTTGTCTCCCTGATTATTTCCGCCTTGGCAATCGGCCTTTGCTTATTAGCGGTACGCCTACGGCGCACTCTCACTCTCGTCGCGGCCCACATCGCCCTCGTTATCTATTGGCTTTGGAGTTACTGCCTCATTGGAATCGGCGTATGAGAAGAAAAACCGCAATTGCCGTCAAAACAAAAACTGTCTCAATTCGTGTTAATTCGTGGCTGTATTTCTTCGCGTAATCCGCGTAATCCGCGATTCAAAAGCTCATCGACTCTATAAACACGGCCTGGAAGTCCGGCTCGTGTGCAATTTCAACGTATTCAATTTTGCGGGCCAGTTCGCAGGCCTGCGCACGGCAATCCCGGCTAAGCAGGAGCATCTGTGCACCACTGCTCGCGGCGTTGCCGACAAAATGGACACGCTCGGCCGGGACCTCAGGCAGCAGGCCTATTCGCAGCGCACTTTCAGCACGGATGTAATTGCCGAAAGCACCTGCTAAAAAAATCTGCTGGATTTCGGCATCACCGATGCCGAGTTTGCGCTCCAAAAGTTTTATCCCCGCTTGAATGGCCGCCTTAGCTAATTGGACCTGGCGAATATCCTTTTGCGTGAGAATTACCTTTTGCGCGTCAGCGAGTACAAAAGCCGGCTGCACATCCTGCTCGATAATTCGCGAGACAATAGCCGGCGGCAAGCTACTTTTGAGCGTGGTGGGCTTAGCGAACCGTCCGTTCACCTCAACGATGCCGAGATTCAGCAGTACCGCGACGGCGTCAATCAGGCCGCTGCCGCATATAGACCGAGCCGGGCAATTGCCTATCACATCCAAATCTATGTCGTCTTCATTTATAACGACCCCCTGGATCGCCCCTTCCATCGCCCTGCTGCCGCAGCTTATCCTTGCCCCTTCGAGAGCCGGCCCGGCTGCACAGCTTGCAGCATAGAGTTTGTCGGCGGTGCCGAGTACAAGCTCGCCGTTTGTCCCGATGTCAACTACCAGCGTCAAATCTTCGGCTGCATCAATGCCGGTCGCAAGCGCAACGGCAGTGATATCTGAGCCGACGAAGCCGGCAATATTGGCCACGGTATGGACATTGCCGGCCGGGTTTATCTGCAAAGCCAATTCATCGGCGGGTGTGTCTTTAGCGTCGAGAGAGTACGCCTTGTACGGTGCCTGGCCGAGCTGCTTTACAGGAAATCCTAAAAAGATGTGGTTCATAGTCGTATTGCCGACGGCGCACACTTCGAAAATCTGTTTGCCATCGATGGAAGTCTTTTTGCAGAGCCGGCGAATCAGGTCATTTATACAGCCGATTATTGTCTTGTGCAGTTCGGTTGATTTTGCATCTGTTTCAGCGTAGGCGATTCTGCTGACGACATCGTCGCCGTATCGGCTTTGCGGATTTAAGGCGGCCTCGGTTGCCAGGCATTGTCCGCCTGTCATATTGATTAGTTTGGCAACGACGGTAGTTGTGCCGACATCGATGGCTGCGCCGAATATCTCGGCGCTTGGCTGAATTTGCAGATATTTCTTATATATGTCGCGCTGAATTTTCGTTTTGGTATCGATACCCTCCGCGAGAATCTTCTGCTCGAAGAATCGGCAGCTTATGGGAATCGTTACTGTAAGCTCGCTTTCAATACGGTACTGGCAGGCGAGGACCTGCTGGCCGGTCGGCTCAATGTTTACGGCACACTTTTCGCAGATGCCTTTGCCGCCGCAGACAGTGTTTAAGATTATGCCGGCCTGACCCGCGGCCTCTAAAAGTGTCGCCCCTTTGTGAATTGCGATTTGCTTGCCATCGGGCTTGAAGATAACGTTAAAATGTTCCATTTATTGTGTTGAGTGTATCGTATCGCATATTGCGTATATCGTATCGAGTATATTTTTCGCAATACTCAATATGCACGACGTGCAGCTAATAATCAGCTTTTTTTATGTCTTATTTTCCAGCGGGCGCGTCTTTTTTTACTGCCCACTTTACGCCTGCGTCTCGGTTTTGCCATTTGTTTCTCCAACAAACAAAAATCTTTGTTGCAAAATACTTTTAAGCCTTTGGAATATATGGTATTATAAACAAGTGTAAAAGTAAAAAGATAAAAGGGTAAATTTTTTGCATTACTGTCCTAACGATTATGGGACTTTTTTCAGGGCCCAATTTGCTGAGCCGCAGCGGGTTGTGGGCGAAATGCTCAGCGACACATTTTGGGACAGGTACTCTTATTGCTTTGGTTTTTTGCCGATTTAGATTGGGGTGCAAAAATGATTCAATGCAAAGATTGCGAATTTTGTGAGATTGAGCCCGACGGTCGAAGAACTTTCAAATGCGACCCGTTTACCAATATCAAGGAGCCGGAGTGCATAGCCAAATGGCAGCTAATCCGTCTTGATATGCTGGTGGCCAGCTATCAGCAGATGACTAAGTGGTATGGGAAATTAGCACCGCTCCAGGATAAGCTTTTCAAGTTTATGAAGCGTGAAATCGAGGATATAGACGAATCTGAGCGCTGGAGGCTTGACGACGAGGAAGAAGAGGAAGAGGAAGAAGACGGCTGAAAAGCTGGGGCAAATAGGGCCTGCTGAGCAAAAAATCAATCATATTTTTCCTCATTTATGCAATAAATCAGTTGTGGATACCGTCTTTATTTATGTAAAAAGCGCGTAAATATGGCAAAGAGCGACGACCTGGCCCAGATAATAAACGGCTGTAAGGCCGGCTCGGCTGAAAGTTTTTCGCAATTAGTTGATATGTACGCAGGCCGGCTTTTCGGTTATTTTTACCGCTTGACCGGCAACAGCGAGCTCAGTGATGAGCTGCTCAGTGAGCTATTTGTCAAGTTAGTTGGGAAAATCGGTTCTTATAAGGGCGGCTCCTTTGATAGCTGGTTGTTTAAGATAGCATCCAATATTTTCAATGATTACTTAAGGGGTAAGCAGCGACGGAAAAAATTGCTCGATGTCAAAAAGAGAGAGCTGGAATCGAAAATAACAGAGCCGAAACGGTCCGAGAGCGAGAGAATTGATAAACTACAGATACAGCTTGAGAAGCTGAATGCCGATACAAGAGAATTGATAATGCTGCGTTTTTATTCGCAGTTAAGCCTGAAGGAAATGGCAGAAATGCGGTCTGAGCCGATAGGAACCACGTTGTCGAAGCTGCATCGGGGGCTAAAAAGACTGCGAGAGTTGATGGAGTAACAGTGTTATGAATAGTCGAAACGAAGAAAATCTAAAGGATTTGTTCGAGAGATTCGTCGGCGCCGAAGAGGCCGAAGGGGCCGTCGAGGATTTTCAGATGGCCGAGCGAATCCTTCGAGAGCACGCTGCGCCTGAGCCGGACAAAGAGCTCATAGCTGCCATAAAGTCTGAAATTACAGAGGCCATACGACGCAGGAAGGAGAGTGCTTTTAGGCGGATAGCCTACAAGATGGCACCGGTGGCTGCCGTATTTATTATTCTGGCAGCGGTAAGCGTAAGATTGTTTGAAAGAGGCGGTGGTGGGCCGGTAAAAGTTACATACGCCTCGATGATACCTGCGGCGATCTGGGAAAGCGACGATATTGCCATCGATGATCTGGATCTGGCAATTTTAACTGCTGAGATTGATGAGCTTGAAAGTGAAGTGGTGACTTTGGAATTGGGGGAAAATGGCGGTAATGGCCGGTCGGCTGTTACCGAGCTGGAGATGGAGCTTGTAGAAATCAATAGCGATTTTTGGGAAGGGTAAAAGGAATGAAGACCAATTACGCAATCATATTATTAATTTTGACGCTGGCGGCGGTGTTGACAGTGTCTTCGGTGCCCTGCTGGGCCCAAAGGACGGGCGAAGAGAAAAAAGAAGAAAAAAAAGAAGACATCTGGAAGGAGGATGAACCACGGGGGCCGAATCGAGGGGGACCAGGGGGGCCGAGACGGGGACCAGGAAGGTTCGAGCTGACGGATGAGGACATTGACCGTATTATGAAGAGCTTGCGCCAGAGCGACCCGAAAAAAGCAAAGGAGCTGGCGAAGCTGCGTGAAAAGGACCCGAAGAAGTTCCAATTCGAGCTTAGAAAACATGGTCGTGAGGAGTTCGGCAAGATAATAAGGGAACACATAAATAAGTGGAGGGAGAAGCGGCGGGCTGAGTTTCTTGAATGGCTGGGAAAGAATTACCCTCCGGAAGCAAAAAAACTGGCTAAACTGAAAGAGCAAGACCCAGAACTTTACTGGAAGAAATTTGAGCTTATCAGAAAAAAATACTGGCGGATTTTCGAGGAGGAGAGGAGAAATCCTGAATTTGCTGAAGTTCTTAAAGAAAAGCTGAAACTTAAGGAAAGGCGAGATAGACTGCTTAGAGGAATCAGGGCTGCAAGGGACGAGAAGAAAAGGAAAGAGTTAATTAGCCGGTTGATAGAAGTAGTCAGCAGCAGATTCGACTTGATGGTAAGAGAGAAGCAAATTGCATACGAGCGGCTGCGTAAGAGGCTTGAAGAGCTGAAAAAACGAGTGGAGGAAAGTCAAGCTGAGGTTGATAAGCTGATGGACGCTAAATTCAAGAAGCAGAATGTGGACACACGAGTCAAAGAACTGATAGGTCGAGCCGGAGGAGTCAAGTAGGACTGATTAGTTAGGGATGCTTAATTAACCAATTAACTAATTCGCCAATTCGCTAATTCACTGCCCCCATCCAACAGAGCCGCGACCGTAAGGGAGCGGTCAAATCTTTAATTACCATTTACCAATTACCATGCCGGATACTTGATGCTCGATGCTGGTATCGAGGCTGTATTTGCCCTTAATTGCCGAAAAAGAAACGCGAAAAAACGATAATTTTTTAGGATGAGATAATATGCAAAATACTTTTATTTGAGTTTTTGTCGTTATTCCTGTACGTCAGGTGCGCTATGAATATTAACAATTTTTGGACAAGGAGATGAAAATGGATAAAAAAACAAATCTAAAAATGTGGCTGGTAATGGCAGTATTATTGGTGGGGATGGCTCCCGCAATTGCTGCGGGAGGAACGATCTACGTTGATGCCGACGCTTCGCCAGGAGGAGACGGGTCGAGCTGGGCTACGGCGTACAAGTATCTGCAGGATGCGCTTTATAAGCCGCCTGCGAGCGGCGATGAAATCTGGGTAGCTGAGGGCACATACAAGCCTGACCAAGGTGGCGGGAAAACGCCCGGTGACCAGCTGCACGTTTGCGAGCAATTCAGCAACAAACGGGAACGCTATGGCTTGCGATTCTTACCGGCAGTCGTACCCGAACACTGTTCAACTGGCCAACTGTATCCTTTGGGATGGCGGGGACGAAATCTGGAACAACGACGGCTCAACCATCACCATCACCTATAGCGACATTCAGGGTGGCTGGCCCGGCACGGGCAACATTGATGAGGGCCCGCTTTTCGTTGGGCCGAATGGCCTGGATGGAATCGGCGGCACGGCAGACGACGAAGATGATAACGTCCACCTGCGGGGCTATTCGCCGTGCATCAACGCCGGCAACCCATCTGGTGACTACAGCGGCCAGGTCGACCTTGACGGCCAACCTCGTGTCGCCTACGGCCGGGTGGATATGGGCGCAGATGAGGTATTTCCGATTGCGGGTGATTTTGAACCGGATGGCGATGTGGACTTTGTGGACTTTGCTATATTTGCCGGAAACTGGCTGTTAGGCGTTGAATAGCTTTATTGCGAATCCAATTTCAAATAAAGGGCTGTGAGTATTACGCTCGCAGCCCTTTTTCATAAATGGCATTGCTTTTTTGATAGATTGCCCGGCTGATGCAGGAATGACCCCGCACCAATTAGGCGTGAGCCTAAGCTCAATGGGTACGGGGCAAGCAAGGGATGACTGAAAGAATATCGAATTACGAAATATTTTTGTTTTTATAGCCTGTTTCGCGTTTGCTCGGTTCTTGTGGCTTGCTTGAGTATCTTTTTTTCTTTCGAGTTCAGGCTGTGAATGCCCTGTTCGTGGACCTTTTGCAAGATGCGGTCCACCTCCAATTGTAGATTTCGCTGGGCAGCCATTTTCCTCTCCCATTCACCGGAGCGGATTTTTAATCTCAGCTTGGCCCGCCAGGACTGTGAAAACACGTAAACTGCACCGGCTACCATACCGCCCAGATGCGCCGCTTCGCCGCCGGCATTGGTAAACCGGTCAGGACGTAATAAGGATATGATGCTGATAGCTGCAAAAATTATTGCTAAAATCACGAGTCTGACAGGAATTATCCCCCAGACATAAACCATCATATTCGGGAACAATATTGCTCCTGCAGCAAGCATTCCGAGAATCGAGCCGGAAGCACCAACCAAATATGCCACGTCCAGCCAGCCGACAAGGGCCAGGAAAGGATACAACAGTCCGCCCATAGCACCGCAAACAAGGTAAAAGGTCAGGAATTTTTTGCTGCCCCACAACCGTTCAAGCATTGGCCCGAAAAAAAACAGAATCAACATATTCCAGAAGATGTGCCATGGGCCGTCGTGTAAGAACTGGTAAGTAATCGGCCTCCAAAGCTGTAAAGACGTCAACACGGTGGCTGGGTAGACGGAAAACCAGTGAAAAAAGAATGCTTCGACCGGCGTGATTAAGAAGGAGAGCAAAAATACGGCTACGTTGATAATCAGCAGCCACTTGACCACTGGTGTAATCTTAGGAAGTGCCATCCGCATATGCGGGGCATAGTGGGACTGAGACTCAAAATCTGCCCGAGTGTAATCTCTATCGTAAAGGCCCATATTCTCGTTACTCGATTCTTGATTCTCGATACTCGATGCTCGATACCTAATTCAGTATCAGTTTCATAATATAATATCGTTGATTTGCGAAATGTTCAAGTAAAAAAGACGCAAGACACAAAACTCAAGACTTGGGACTTGCGGCTCTGGGTTTCATTCTTTGAAACATGAGCATCAAAAGCGTGCCTAAAACCGCCATATAAATGCCCAGATTTTGTGAAACAGTTCCGCCTTTGTAAATTGCCCACCAGGCGTACTCAAAAGGGTTATCATCGCGCAAGAATTCTAAAAAAAATCGGGTGAGGCCGTAAAGTATTAACATCAAGCCAAACGTGCAGCCGGGTTTGCTAAATAATCTGCCGGCGTTTTTGGAGGTGCCGACATTTTGGGCTCTTCGCCAGAAAAGGTAAAGTAAAAGACAGATAGGAAGCGCAATTGCGGATGAATACAACTGGGTAGGGTGAACGTGCAAGCAGCGATACGGGCCGTAGTTGACCATGTCCTTCTGCTGCTCGGTCAGTTGTTCGTACGGTTTTAAGAATTTGGCAGACACTGTGCCATCGTAGGAATAGTTGAAAAACCCGGCCGGCAATTCCAATTGGGGCTCGGGCCGGTTCCTCTGGGGGTCCGGACGCACCTGACTGCTGTATGCGAATGAGCCGTAAGGGAAGCGGACGCCCCAAAGCTTATCTGTGGGTCTGCCGAAGCAGCAGCCGTTGAGAAAGCAGCCGATTCTGCCAAACACGAGCGCCAGCATCAGCCCGATTGCCAAAATGTCAAGGTAGCGGCGAATCGGAAGCTTATGGCGCCATAGATAAAAGAAGACAACAACGATGGCTAAAACCACACCTCCTAACAGCTCCAGGCCGCCCTTCCATATAGCAAAGACCTCAAGTGGATGCTTCTGGAACTTGTCGAAATAGTGAACTACGTAAAATAAACGCGCCCCGACCACGCCGGCTATTAAAGTGTAAAGGGCTGCATTGGTGATGAGCCCAGGGTCGGGCGTGAAATGGCGGCTAAGGCGCCTTATCACGAAAATCGCTGCAAGAAAGCCGATGACCATCATCAGGCCATAGCTTTTTACAGTCAAATGGGTGAAAGGTAGCTCGAAAAGTTCAGGATACATCTATTTCGTTCCTTGTCGTTCTTCGCTCGTGGCTCGTTCGAGTCACGAATTCCTTTCCGCGGTTTTTATTTTGTTATTTTCGTCAAGGACGATTACTTTGGGTTTAATTTTCTTGGCCTCTTCAGGCGTATAATAGGCGAAGCTGAAGATGATAATAATGTCTTTCGGCTTAATCAGGCGAGCGGCTGCACCAAGTATCACGACCTGGCCGGAATCGGCCTCTGCAGGAACGGCGTAGGTTTCCAATCTGTTGCCATTGTTTAAATCAGCGACCAAAACAGATTCATAAGGTAAAATTCCTGCTGATTCCATCAATACGAAATCTATCAGGATACTGCCGGCGTAGTGCAGCTTCGTATCGGTAACCGTTGCCTGGTGTAATTTGCTTTTTAATAACTTTACAAACATACTTGTTGATTCGTGAATTGCTCTAATGTTCGCAATCTCCTAAAGTGATGAGTCCTTCCTGTAGATTCACCACCAAACATACGCCACGAAAGAAATCAAGACCTAACAAACCATCGACAGTGGCACTGGGAGGAAGTGTATGGCAAAGTATTGGGAAATTCTCAAGGGACCTCCCTATAACTTCGACCTTCTCAACCACTATGCGAGGTGCAAATTCTACTCCGCTACCTGTTGTTACCTGGATACGCTCTTTTGAAGAAGCTGGGTCGTAGCCCAGCAGTATTGCCACATCCCAGTTGATCATTGAGTTGGTCGCACCTGTATCCAACGCCAGACGGACTATTGTATCTGTGTGAAGACCATGCAATCGAGTGGGGATAACAATTAAACCCTGGGTAGGATCAAATGTAATCTTCATAATACAATTGCTACATCATCAGGTAATTTGCCTGTATACAGAATAGCAGAGTGACTTGGGCGTATCTGTCTTGCCTTTCTATACACTTCATCTCTATCCTTACTGTGCCACAATACTACACCTTGCTTGATGCTAAAATCATCATAAGTTTCAGGATCTCCGATGAGCAACCACTCAGCATCGTACCGCTTCTTAATCTCAGAAAAAGATAAGATTTCTTTCATCCTTCAGCCACTTCATAATTACAATAATACAACGATTTTAATACACTTCTAACGTCAAAAAGTCGCCTGAACTACTTCGACTACAATTGTTTCACGCCATTTTCAAGTGAAACCATCATTATTATACACTACTTTTTGCCCGCGTCCACGAGAATGTTGTCAATTAGTCGGGTAGGGCCGGTTCTGACAGCGACCGCGGCGAGAACTTTGCCGATAATACGGTCGAGGTTTTGCAGGGTTTCGGCGTCAACAATACTTACGTACTCTATCTGGATTGACGGCGCCTGACTTAACATTTTACGCATCTCGGCGATAATCGTTTCGGTGTCTGTGGTGCCGGCTTCAATCATCTCTCGACACTTTTGGAGTGACTTATAAATATAAGCTGCATCTTTCTTCTGCTCTTCGGTCAGATATTTATTTCTGCTGCTGACTGCTAAGCCATCGCTCTCGCGAACGGTCGGGCAGACAACAATTTCCAGGGGCATATTCAAATCGGCGACCATTCGTTTAATGACGACCGCCTGCTGGGCGTCCTTTTGTCCGAAAAATGCAACGTCAGGTGCAACGATGTTAAACAGCTTGGCGCAGACGGTGGTTACTCCGCGAAAATGTGTCGGGCGAAACTGGCCACAAAGTGATTCGGTCAGTTTTTCAACGTTTACCCAGGTGAGATTTTCAGACGGGTACATCTGGTCCGGCGTCGGCACAAAAACAACATCCACGCCCGCTTTTCTACAAATTTTTAGGTCGGCATCAAGGGGTCGTGGATACTTTTCAAAATCTTCGCCGGGACCAAACTGCGTGGGATTGACAAAGATGCTGACGACGACGAAGTCACAATTTTTCACGGCCGCTTCGATTAGGGATATATGGCCGATATGCAGTGCCCCCATTGTCGGCACAAAGCCGACCTTTTTGCCCTTGCTGCGGGCCGCTTGTACAAGGCTTCTGACCAACTCTATTGTTTTTGCGACTTCCATTATGCAGCCTTTACTGCGGCTGTCATTGCGAGGCCTGCCAGGCAGGCCGTGGCAATCTCATACCTTACGTTTTAGATTGCTTCGTCGCTACGCTCCTCGCAATGACGGAAGAGTCTGCAACATAGCATTTTATTTGATTTGCCAAATGTTGCAAATCCGCATCTTTCGTGCAGCCGAATTCAGACATTGAGACACGGATAAGGGGACAGGTTTTCCAATCCTTAAAAAGCTGCTGGTAATCGGAATCGAGCGCTTCCAAAAATTGCAGCTCGATTTTCTGCTCGTAAGGACGGTTGCGTCTGTAGATGCGCTCCAGGCAGCTTTGCGCTGAATCCTGCAGATATATCACCACCACCGGCGAAACAATTTGTACAGCAAACGGCGGATAAGTCTTCTCATACAGGATTAGTTGCCGGTCACTGAGCAGCCGTCTGGCGTAGATTAGCTCTTTGTCAAAGATATAGTCACTGACGGCAATCCGTCCCCGCGCTAATATGTTATGATTTAGCTGCTCGATTCTTGTGGTCAAAAAATATAATTGCGAATCCAATGCCAGCTCTTTTTTGCCGGCATAGACATCCGGCATAAATGGGTTCGTGTCGTAGGCTTCGAGCAGCAATTTGCAGCCGAGCAGCTTTGATAATTTTTCTGCTAAAGTAGTTTTTCCAACGCCGATGATACCTGCTATGCTGACAAGCTGCGGCAGATTAGGGTCGGGCACAAAATCTGAGCCGCCCAATCTTGTGGCCAATTCGCTCATCGGTTCTTTTATAACAGGGTGAAGCAATTCCGGATTTAGCTGGCACAGTCCTTTAAGTACAAATGAGCGTAAGTGCATTTGAGGATGCGGGACGGTTAAGCCGGGATGATTTATAATGTCGGCACCAAACAGTAAAAGGTCCAAATCAATAATTCTCGGTGCCCATTTTTCTTTTTTTTCTCTGCCGAGCGATACCTCGATGTCAGCCAGTTTATTGTGCAAATCTTCTGCGCTAAAAGTGGTTTCTATCTCAGCCACTGCGTTTAAGTATTTAGGCTGATTAGCTTGGCCCAGCGGAGCGGTCTCAATCAGGTCACTTACGCGGACAATTTCGATGCTCTCAGTTTCCGCCAGCATTTTCACGGCGTTTTGTATAGACTTTTCCCTGTCACCTAAGTTGCTGCCGAGTCCGATATATGCTGTTGTCATTTCTCGATACTCGATACTTGATTCTCGATGCTCGTGATTGGTTAGTTTGTGTACTAAACGCTTGCAAATCGCTGCATAGCTTCTTTGACATCTTCGGGCCTGGCGAAGGCTGTGAGGCGAAAATAGCCCTGGCCGGCTGGTCCGAAGCCTGCGCCGGGTGTGCCGACGACATTGGCCTTTCGCAGCAGCCGGTCAAAGAAGTCCCACGAGCTTAAGCCGTCCGGCGTCTTTATCCAGATATACGGTGCATTCACGCCGCCATAGACCTTGTAGCCGAGCTTAGTGAGCGATTCGCAAATTAACTTAGCGTTGCCCCTATAAATATCGATAATCTGGCGGGTCTGTTTTTTGCCCTCGGTGGTGTAGATTGCGGCTGCGCCGGCTTGCGATATGTACGAGGCACCGTTAAATTTTGTGCTGTGCCGTCTGTTCCATAACGGATTGACCTCGACCACCCTGCCGTCAGAAGTTGCGCCCTTTAGCTGCTTCGGCACAACGGTAAAGGCACATCTTACGCCGGTGAAGCCGGCTGTCTTGGAGAAGCTGCGAAATTCGATTGCCACCTCTTTCGCCCCCTCAATCTCATAGATTGAATGCGGAATATCCGGCTCAGTTATGAAGGCCTCGTAAGCGGCGTCAAAGAGAATTACAGCTTTATTACTGCGGGCGAAATCGACCCACTTGGTTAAAATTTCTTTAGTAGCTACCGCTCCCGTAGGATTGTTCGGGAAGCAGAGGTAAATAATATCTACAGGAGTTTTCGGCAGCTCTGGGATAAAATTGTTCTCGGCGGTGCACGGCATATAGACTATTTTGTCGTACTGGCCGTTTTTATTGCCTTTGCCGGTCCTGCCGGCCATGACGTTACTATCGACATATACCGGATACGACGGGTCGGTTATGGCAACGACATTGTCCAGACCGAATATTTCCTGGATATTGCCCGTATCACACTTGGCTCCGTCGCTGATGAAAACTTCGTCTGGCTCTACATCGACACCGCGGGACTTGTAGTCATTTTCGATTATTGCGTCGATTAGAAAATCATAACCCTGTTCGGGGCCGTAGCCGCGGAAAGTGGCGGCCGTGCCCATATCATCGACTGCCTTTTTCATTGCCTCGATGATAGCTGGCGGCAGCGGCTGGGTGACATCGCCGATACCTAAGCTGATTATCTTCGCGTCAGGATTCTGGGCCTGGAACGAACGGACTCGCCTGCTTACTTCCGGGAACAGGTAGCCGGCCTGCAGTTTCAGAAAATTCTCGTTAATTGTTGCCATACTCGAACCTCGATACTTGATTCTCGATTCTCGTTACTCGATATCGAAGTTAGCAATTGTATTGTCTGCACCGTCGTACGTCAAGGCCGTTAGTTTGGTAGGGTGTGCAACGCACACCAATAACTGCTAATCTTTTTCCTTTTTTCGGTCTTCAGTTTGTGTTATACTGGTTAAGTGAACAGACTGTAGGGTGGGCTTCAGCCCACCGCCTTCCTAGTTGAGAGAACAGAAATTCCGAAGAAACGGAGGTGCTGGTTGTGAAAAAGAAAAGCTGTATGACAAACATCTGTGTCGGCGTTGTCACCGTGCTATTGATTAACAGTGTGCTTACGGCTGACGAGAAGAAGTGTCAAACCAAGCCAAAGGTTGAATTCGAGATACGAAATATCGAAGGCTGGACGGTCTATATCAAGAAAAAGGACCTCGCTGAACATAAAGAGCAGATGAATGAGGCCCTCGACCATCTTCAGAACCAGCTTTATCAGGTTGTACGCGTGCTGCCGCGGCCTGCGGTAACAAAGACGCAGGAGCTGGTGCCAATCTGGGTGGAATACGATACTTTAGGCACGGCTTATCATCCTGAGCGGAAATGGCTGACCGGCCGCGGTCACCAGCCGCCGGAGGGTCTGGGTTCGATGGTGGGGTTCTGTAAAGCTAAGAGCTTCTGCAAAAACACGCTTCACCAGCCGTGGGTAGCGCTGCACGAACTGTCGCACGGGTACGACTATCAGTTTCTGGGCGGCGGCAAACGCTACAGCAACGAGGTAATCGAGACAGCATACAAGCGGGCGGCGCGAAGCGGCACCTACGAAAAGGTCCTGTGCCGATACTCGACAGGGACAAAACACTACGCGATTACAAACAAGATGGAATACTTTGCTGAGAACACGGAAGCGTACTTCGGCACGAACGATTTTTATCCGTTCGTGCGGGCCGAATTGCGGGAGCACGACCCACATGCATGTCGGGTGCTCGAGAATTTGTGGGGTGTGGACGTCGAAGCAGAAGCGCGAAAAATGGATTCGCTGGTGCGGTTTATGGAACTGCATTCATACGGTGCGGTATTCACCGACGATAGTCCGTCGCCGTCGTGCAGCACAGCAGCCGCCTACATTCCGACGGCCAAATACAAACGACATCAGGTCGAGGGTTGGACCGTTCACGTAAGCCCGCAGTTGCAAAAGTGGACGGCGTTCGCGGAGGAGACAATCAAAATGCTGCGGCACAAGCTGCACATGGTTAAACGCTATGTCCCCGAAAAGGCCCTGACGCAATTGCAAAAAGTAACTATCTGGGTGGAGCTTGAGAATCCAAACGTGCCGTATATGACGTATCATCGGTGCAAGGAGAAGCTGAAATCACAATATCAGAACCCGGATAAATTAGGGGCGGTCGAGATTGGCAATGTCAGGAACTTTATGCAATGGTCGTTTCTGCAGCAGTTTATGGTGCTGAACCAGCTGGCGCGGGCGTATCACGATGGCGTGTTGGGCTTCGACAACGCCGAGATTAAGGCTGCCCATCAGCAGGCGACGGAGAATGACAGGTACGACTTGGTCCTGCGCTTCGACGGGCAATACGTTCGACACCCCGCGCTGGCCGATGCGAAAGAATACTTTGCGGAGATGAGCGAAGCGTACTACGGCGTCAACGACCATTATCCCTTCCTTCAGTTTGAGCTGAAGCAATACGACCCGAACGCGTGCGACCTGCTGACAAAATTGTGGCAAGGCAAAGCCAAGTAGAGAGCGATGTGAACTTAGCAGCGATTTGACTTGTTTTTTATAAAGCGCAATTATTTTGAGCAAGATGCTATGAGCTGTAAAGTGATTTGTACGGCGTTATTAGTTGTGTTATTGGCTAACCTGAGCGTGCTCAGAACGGACGCTTGGACTGCATCGCCGGAAGCGACAACTATCGATGAGGTAATGGCCCGTCTGCGGGACGGTTCCGGCGGCAAAACGCCGACGGTAAAACAGTTCGACCTCGAATGGGTGCGAGAATTGACCGAACGCGGTGAGCCGACCGTGTATACGAGGGAAAACAGCGGCAATTTCGAATATATCGGCATGCCTATCGGCGGTATCGCAACCGGCCAGCTCTTTCTCGGTGGCGATGGCAAATTATGGTACTGGGATATCTTCAACAACAAGGCATCAGGAGACGTCAGGGGTGTAAGAGCTTATCAATATCCCTACAAGCGAAGCACGCCGGACGTCAAGGCCCGCAACTACATTCAGCAGGGATTTGCCATCTGGACAGATAGTGGCAGCCATACTGAGACACGGACACTGGATCGCGAGGGCTTTTCCAACATAGAGTTTCGCGGCCAATATCCCATCGGGTATGTCAAGTATGAGGACCGCGATTACCCTTTGACTATTGAGTTAGAGGCCTTTTCACCTTTTACCCCTCTTGACCTGGAAAGCTCAACCTACCCGGCCACGGTGCTCAATTACACGATTGTCAACAATAGTGAGCTTCCTGTCACCGGCAAGATAACTGGATGGGTGGAGAACGCTGTCTGTCTGGACAGCAGAAAGCAAACTTACGGCCAATTGCGTAATCGAATTGTACGTAGTCGGGACATGACATTACTTTTCTGTGACGCGGTAAAGTCGTCACCTCCAAAAGCCGCAAAGGTCCGAAGGGACATAGTGTACGAGGATTTTGAAAGCGAAACTTTAGATAAATGGACAATCGAGGGGAACGCCTTCTCCGGGGCCCCCAGACCGAATTATCACCATCAACCGCTTCGGAATTACCGGGGCAAAGGATTAGCAGATTCATTTTTCAATAACGGCAAAATAGCGAGCGCCCAGGCCAGTGACCGCCCAACGGGCAAGATGACAAGTCAGCCATTCACAATTCAAAGGCGTATGATTAAGTTTCTCATCGGCGGTGGCAGACACACCGGCCAGACGTGTTTGAATCTGCTGATTGACAGCAAAGTCGTCCATACGGCGACCGGCAGGAACAGCGAACGCCTAAACTGGGAAATATTTGATGTGTCACAGTACGCCGGCAAAACCGCACGGATTGAGATTGTTGATGCGCATAGCGGCGGTTGGGGACATATCATGGTTGACCAAATCGTTTTTACCGACGCCAAGATTGTTAAAGGTGACGAGGTTCCTCTTAACAAGAAGAAAGACTATGGCTCGATGGCGCTGGCGATTGTGAACAACGGTGGAGCCGATGGTGTATTTGCCAGAGCGGATGGGAAATTGCCGGAAAACATAATTGCTGCCGGCCAGAGACTGGCGGTTAGCAAATCATTTGATGACGATGAAAAACTCATCGGCTCAGTTGGAAGGAAGTTTTCACTCAAGCCGGGCCGTAAAACCACGGTTACCTATATTTTGAGCTGGTATTTCCCCAATCTTTATCTAAGAGAGTTCGGCGTCAGAAATGTTGGCCGTAGTTACGGCAAGCGGTTTAGTTCAGCCCGTGACGTTGCCGACGAGATTAGCTCAAACTATGAGCGACTGGCAAGACAAACACGCCTGTGGCACGACACCTGGTACGATTCGACCCTGCCCTACTGGTTTCTGGACCGGACTTTTTTGAATACGTCCATATTGGCGACCAACACATGCTATCTGTTTCGAGACGGGCGGTTCTATGGTTATGAGGGTGTTTATTGCTGCGCCGGTACCTGCACACATGTGTGGGGATATGTCCAGGCTATGGGGCGGCTGTTTCCTGAACTGGAGAGGTGGCTGCGCGAGCGGGTCGATTTCAATCCCGAGATTTCGTTTGACGCAGAAAGTGGCAGGATAGGTTATCGGGGTGAGCTCAACAGAAATGACGCAGTGGACGGCCAGTCGGGTGTGGTTCTTCGTACCTACCTTGTGCATCAGATGTCCCCGGATGAGGCGTTTCTTCGTCGCAATTACGAGTCGATGAAAAAGGCGATGAACTATCTGACGAATACTTATGATGCCGACAAAGACGGAATTCTCACCGGCGGACAGCATAACACACTCGACGCAAAGTGGTACGGAAAGATTACCTGGCTCAGTCTGTATTATCAGGCGGCGCTGCGGGCGGCGGGGAAGATGGCTGATGAAATGGGCGACGGTGAATATGGCCGGTATGTGCGAATGCTTGCAGAACGGGGACGAAAGTATATTGAAGAAAAACTCTTCAACGGTGAATATTTCATTCACGAAGCCGATCCTGAACACCCCGAATCGCCAGGTGTTTTTAATGGCTGTGAATACAGCCAGCTGCTCGGACAGAGCTGGGCATACCAGATGGGCCTTGGGCAAATTCTCGATTGCGAAAAGGTCACGACGGCCCTGAAATCGCTCTGGAAGTACAATTTCTCGACTGATGTGGGGCCGTTCCGTGAAGTGTTCAAAAACGGCCGTTGGTACGCAATGCCCGGCGAGGGCGGCCTGATTGCCTGCACATGGCCGCATGGGGGGGAGGAGACGCTGAAGCACGGCAATCAGCATTTTGCAGGTTATCTGAACGAGTGCCAGGACGGCTATGAATACGGGGCCACTTCGCTGATGATGTGGCACGGTTTGATATACAGGGCACTGGCCCACACACGGACGCTTCACGACCGCTACCACGGCTCCAAGCGCAATCCCTGGAACGAGGTCGAGTGCGGCAGTCACTATGCTCGGTCGATGGCCAGCTATGGATTATTCACAGGCATCTGCGGCTTCCAATACCACGGCCCGAAAGGCTACATTGCATTTTCTCCGAAGTTGACGCCGGAGAATTTCCGAGCACCATTCACCTCAGCCGCGGGCTGGGGTACATTCTCTCAGAAATGTGATAGAAATACTCAAACCGAATCGATAGAGGTCAAATGGGGCAAGCTCAGACTGAAAACCCTGGCCTTCGATCTGCCCAACGATTGCAAAGCCTGCAATCTTTCGGTAAAATACGCAGGAAAAACAATCAAAGCAAATTACGAAATGAAGGATAACCGCATAGTGATTGATTTGCGTAATGATGTGAATATCCAACGCAATCAGGCTATGGAAGTAAAGATTACTTTTGGCAAAAGCTAAGCTGATTTGGCCAACTTTTAAATGGAGGTAAAATGATATGAAAACACACAGTTCAAAATCAAAGTGTCTTTTGTTCTCGGTTGTAGTATTGCTATGTGCGGCTCAGATAGGCCGGGCAGTTACGCTGTACGTTTCGCCGGAGGGTAACGACCGCTGGTCAGGTCAGCTTTCGCAGCCGAACAGCCAACGAACCGATGGGCCGAAGGCGTCGCTTACCGGCGCGCGGGACGCGATTCGGCGATTAAAATCGAAAGGCCCGCTCACCAAGCCCGTGGAGGTTATCATCTCGGCCGGGACATATACACTCAACGAGCCGTTTGTGTTGACGCCCGCCGATAGCGGCACTAAAGAATGCCCCATTACTTACCAGGCCGCTCAAGGCAGTCAGCCGATCTTCACCGGCGGGCGGGTAATCAAAGGTTTCAAACGCGGCGAAAAAGGTATCTGGCGAACGCACATACCGCAGGTCGCTGCGGGGAAATGGTATTTTGAGCAGCTTTTTGTCAACGGCAAACGCGCCATCCGTGCCCGCACGCCGAACAAGTTCTACCACTATATGGCTGCGACGTCCGAGATCCCGGTCGAAGGCAAACAGGGACAATACCGACGAACGACATCGGTTCGCGCCGATGCGCTCCAGCCGCTGCGCAGCCTTGACAATCGAGAGCTTCGCGATGTCACGCTGGTCGCTTACCACAAGTGGTGTATTACCCGACGTTTTATAAGCCAGATCGACACAGCGGCGAATACGATAATCACCGTAGGAGAGAAACTCAAGGGCTATTCGGGCTGGCCGAAAAATACCCGTTTTCACTTAGAGAATTTCAAAGCGGCTCTGGATATGCGCGGCGAATGGTTCCTGGCGCGGGATGGCACGCTCTATTATATGCCGCTGGTTGACGAGGATATGAGCAAAGCGCGCGTCGTCGCACCGGTCGTCGAGAAACTGGTCGTCTTCGACGGCAAACCCGAGGCAAAACAATTTGTTGAGCATATCCGATTGAAAGGACTCCTCTTCCATCACAATCAATCGCTGCTTCCGAGAACTGGATATTATCCGTATCAGGCTGCGTTCGTTACGGAAGCGGCAATTATGGCAGATGGTGCACGTAACATTCTAATTGAGGATTGCGAAGTTGGCCACGTTGCTACATACGGCGTCTGGTTTCGCAAGGGCTGCCGCAACTGCCGGCTTGAGCACTGCTATATTCACGACCTCGGCGCCGGAGGCGTGCGCATCGGCGAAGGGCAGATTCGGCCCGATGAGCCATCCCGCACGAGCCATATTACAGCTGACAATAATATTATTCGTTCGGGCGGCCGAATATATACCTCCGCCGTGGGGGTCTGGATAGGGCAGAGCGGGGACAACAATGTGACACACAACGACATCGGCGACCTTTTTTATACCGGTATCTCCGTTGGCTGGCGCTGGGGCTATAGGGAAAGCCTCGGCAAACGCAATACCATCCGCTTCAATAACGTGCACCATATCGGCTGGGGTGTGCTCAGCGATATGGGCGGCATTTATACTCTCGGGCCTTCGCAAGGCACAGTCATCAGCAATAACATATTTCACGATATTTATTCGTACTCCTACGGCGGCTGGGGACTCTACACCGATGAAGGCAGCACCGGCATCGTTATGGAGAATAATCTTGTTTACAACACCAAGACCGGCGGCTTCCACCAGCATTACGGCAAAGAAAATGTCGTTCGCAACAATATTCTGGCCTTTAGCAAACTCTACCAGCTCCAGGCGACGCGGGTGGAGGGGCATCTGTCATTTACTTTTGAAAACAATATCGTTTACTACAACAGCGGCGTTCTTTTGTCGGGACCGTGGAATAGAATTAAGATTAAAATGGATAACAATTGCTATTGCGCCGTTGGCTCAGACGTCAGCTTCATAGGCAAATCTCCCCCTGACTGGATTAAAGAGACGGGACACGACAAAAATTCAATCATCGTTGATTCGCTGTTCGTTGACGCTGAGAAATTTGACTTTCGCCTGAAGCCCAACTCACCGGCGCTGAAGATTGGCTTTGCGCCGTTCGACTACAGTAAGGCCGGCGTATATGGGGACCCGGCGTGGATCAATAAAGCGAAAAACGCAACGTTTCCGCCATTGGAATTGCCTCCACAGCCGTAAAGATTAAGAGCTTATCCGAATAACCGGGTCGTTATGAGGCCGAGTCCCGATATATCGGGAAGGCCAAGGCGGCAGGCCAAAAATGCTCGGAGGCGTGGTTTTCTCCACGTTGAGAACGTTTTTGGCTGACAACACAGGCATCGGGCTTTGCAGCCGGCCGCAATAGAGCGGGTTATTTGGATAGGCTCTAAGTCTGTTGCGTTGTGCTGTTAGAACTTATTATTTTATGGGATTCATTCGTTGTATGTCCATTATTGTATCCAGTAGTTTGGGATTTTCGGTAAATAACCGAAATTGCATCATTTTGAATACTGTCGTGAAATCCTTCCACTCCGACACAAATGATTCAGGCCCTGTTATAATCTCTTTTGCTTCTTCAATGCTCCCCTTTATGTATTCTGAAAATGATTTTGTAAGAAGTTCATCAGTAAGGGCCTCGATAACTTTCTTGAATTCACTTTTATCCAGCCAGGTTCCTTTGCACTTTGGACAGTAATCAATTTCTACGCCTGTATCGGCGTAATCAACAGTAACTAAGCTCTGTTTGCATTCCGGACATGCCAGGTTCCTCGATCGGGCTTTGGATTTGTCCTTATGTTTCCATATCTCAAAATCCATCCAACTTAAATCAGAATCCGCCGAATCCTTTGCCTTCCGCAGTTCGTCGTCTTCAAACCATATCCCTTTACATTTATTACATTCATCAATCTCAACATTTTCGAGCATCTTGCTCTTCAATTCGGCATCACAGCATGGACACTTCATACAAGCCCCTTTCCTTGTTTATTTTTATCTTCCCCAATCCATAATATTAAGGACAGTCACCTATTTTTGTCACCTCGGTTCCCCAGCCGTCATACTCCCCGCAAAAACGCTGTGCGATCCCGTCAAACCATGCGCTTCTCTCAAGTATTGCCTCTTCCTCCGGGACCATACTCTTTGTCACATAACAGCCCCATACGGGCTTCGAAAATAATCTACGCCACCACGGCGGCGGAACGCAATCGACTCTGACCGCATAGCCTTCTCTCTCGATTTCACTTGCCGCCGACTTGGCCTGTTCTTCTGATGGAAAATACAAAAAAAAGTCCACTGTATGCGGTTTACTGAGATCTGATCCCAGCTCTTTCAACCTGCGCAGTACGGCTAAATCTCTTTCTTCTGGCACTCCCATAAGCAGAAAACCCAACCTAACAAAAAAATGATAGCTTCTTTTCAGACTTCTCCAAAAAAATTCGAGCTCAAATTTTCATATCTCTTATCTCTCGTGTGATATTATGCCCGCCATTTCCGCCAAAAGCAACAAGCTAAAGCAAACATTACTGTGCAAAATTCAAATGTGGATTCCCGCCTTCGAGAATCGAGTATCAAGAAACCAGAATCGAGTATCAAGAAACCAGAATCGAGCATCGAGAATCCAGCATCGCTTGTCCGCCGTAGCTTCAGCGAAGGCGGAAGCATCGAGAATCCAGCATCGAGAATCGAGCATTTCACTTCTCGCCGAGCCAGGTTGGGCTGTAGGTTATGTCAACTTTCAGTGGGACATCGAGTTTTATAGCGCTGCTCATCTCCTTCTCTATCCACTTTGCGTGTCTGTCAGCTTCGGCGGCGGGCAGCTCGAAAACAAGCTCATCGTGGACCTGCAGAATAAGTTTTACAGGCAGGCGCTGCGTTTCGATTTTTCGGTAGATGTTTATCATCGCGACCTTTATCAAATCCGCAGCTGAGCCTTGAACGACCGTATTGATTGCAAGGCGCCGGGCCTGTGCACGCTTATTGGCATTTTTGCTGGCCAGATTCGGGATTGTTCGCCTGCGGTGTAAGATGGTTTCGGCGTAGCCGGTGCGCTTAGCTTTTTCGACACAATCATCCATAAACTCGCGGATTGAGCTGTAGCGAGCGAAATAATCATCGATGAATTCTTTTGCCTCGGCCTGGCTTATTCCGATCGAACGGGACAGGCCAAATGCGCTCTGGCCGTAAATGATGCCAAAGTTGACCGCCTTGCAGCGCGAACGCATTTCATCCGTTACTTCATCGATGGGAACATCGAAAATCTGCGATGCAACGAAGCGGTGGATGTCCCGGTCGGCGGCAAAAGCAGCCATCAAGGCCTGGTCTTTTGAAAAATCCGCGAGCAGGCGCAGCTCGATTTGTGAATAGTCGGCGCTTAGGATGCAATCGGTTTTGTTCTTTGGAATAAAAGCTGCGCGAATTTTACGGCCAAGTTCGGTACGTATGGGGATATTTTGCAAATTGGGGTCGCTGGAGCTAAGGCGTCCCGTGGCGGTGATGGTCTGGTTGAATGAGGCATGTACCCGGCCGGTGCGGGGATTGATTAAAGAGGGGAGCTTGTCCACATAGGTATTTTTCAATTTGCTCAGAGTGCGGTGCTGAAGAATCGGCTCAATAATAGGATGCTGGTGGAGCAGCTGTTCGAGGACTGCGGCGTCTGTGCTTGGAGCCGCCTTGCCGATGCGAATGGGTGTGAGGTTGAGCTTGTCGAAGAGGATTCCGGAAAGCTGCTTTGGCGAATCGATATTGAAAGTCTCGCCGGCGTACTCGTAAATCTGATCGGTCAGAGTTTCGAGTGCCTCGGTAATTTTGCCGGACATTTTTTTCAGCAGCGCCGTGTTGAGTGAGACGCCGTTGTATTCCATCGCTGCGAGGACCGAGACCAGCGGCATTTCCACGTCCTGGAATAATTTTTTCAGCAAAGGCTGTTTTTCAAGACGGTCTTTGAGGTAAATATAAAGCTGAAAAGTTATGTCGGCATCCTCAGCGGCGTACTCGCAAGCGGCGGCTGTGTCGACCATATCAAATGTGAGCTGGTTTTTGCCTTTGCCGATAAGGGCTGAGATTGGAATACATTCGTAATTCAAAAAGTCCAGTGCCATTTTATCTATCGAATGACTACCGCGCTGCGGGTCGAGACAATAAGATGCAACCATCGTGTCAAAGTAAACACCTTTTATGGGCATACCAGCATTTTGCATAACGAGGAGGTCGTATTTTATGTTCTGGCCGATTTTTTTTACGCTTTCGTCCGCCAGCATCGGTGCGAGCTTTCGGCGGACTGCGGCAACGTCAAGATGCTTTGCGCCCATCGGGGCCTTTACGGGAAGATAAAAGGCCGACTGCACGCTCCACGAAAAACTTATGCCGACGAGGTCGGCCCGCATGGCGCTGATGGATGTTGTTTCAGTGTCGAGAGCGAATAACTTTTGCTTTTTGAGGTCGGCTAAAAGTGAGTCCAATTTTTTCTGGGTATCTATGAGCTGATAATCGTGGTCGATTGTTTTGGTGGAGGCGGGGCCCTGCAGAGCAATGTGGTTGGCTCCTCTACCCCCTCCCTCACGGTCGGGGCCCAGCTGGATGGGTCGTGGGGCGGCATCTGTTGTCAGGCCGAGTTGTGTGAGCATGCGATTAAAGCCGAGCTCAGTGAAGATTTCGGAAAGTTTTGGTTTGTCCGGTTCGGTGAGCTTGAGGCTGTCATAGTTTATTTTCAGAGGCGCATTGCAGTTTATGGTGACAAGCTTTTTGCTAAGATAGGCTTGTTCTTTAAATCTGCGGAGATTATCGCCGCGTTTGCCTTTTATTTCATCGGCGTGCTTATAAAGTTTATCAAGAGAACCGTATTGTTGAATCATCTTAACAGCGTTCATTTCCCCGATTAGCGGTACGCCCGGTACATTGTCAGAAGCATCACCCTGTAAAGCCAAAACATCAATAAAATCCTCAGGATGAATTTTATATTTTTCAAACAGTGCATCATCATCAAGAACTTCACCTTTTTTGATATCGAAAATGTAAGTATGGTCATCGACAAGCTGATACATATCTTTGTCTTTTGCGCAGATGTAGGTGTCGATACCGTCTTTTGAGGCTTTTTTGGCGAGGGTGCCGATTATGTCGTCGGCTTCGAAGCCATCCAGGCGTAATATGGGGATATTCATCGCTTCTAAAATCTGCTCAATTCGATTTATTTGCGCAGGCATATCGTCGGGCATCGGCGGTCGGTTTGCTTTGTACTCTGCGTAAATTTCACTTCTGAAAGTCGGGGCTTTGCTGTCCATCGCCACAACGAGCATATCGGGCTTATGACGCTGTATGAGGCCTAAGATAGCGGAGGTGAAAATGTATGTTGCCTTGGTCGGCTCGCCGGCCGGGCTGGTCAGCTCCTGGCTCATCCGGGCAAAGTAAGCGGCGTAAATGTGCGCGTGCCCGTCAATTATGTAAAGTTTCTTTGCCATTGTCGCCACTTTACGTATTGCGGCCTGCGCTGTCAAGGGATACTCGATGCTCGATGCTGGATACACGATTCTCGATTCACGAGCGACGAGCGACGATTTTATGGTGGACAATTCTGGTCTGGACTGTTAAATTGGGCTTTGAGAACGCAGAACTGGGAGACGCACCTGATGATTGAAGTCCGGCAGGCTTATGTTGAACTGCCGGAGCGTTGGGTTTTTATACGGAAACCATATAATGAGTAGTTGGGGGGATGTTTGGTTAATTAGTTAATTGGTTAATGAAGACAGAAGGTGGATGGGTAAATGCGTTGATGGGTGAAAAATGGGAAATGTCGGATTAAATTAGAGGGAGAAATCTCATGAATATGCGCTTGCGTAATGAGACTATCGCTATCGTTTCATTGGTATTGGTGATCTTGACCGGGCTGGGATGCAATCATCAGGTGCGGTATGAGCCGCAGCAAATCGCGATTGCGAAAGTCAAAAAGCTGGGCGGTTCCGTGGAGATTGATAAACAAAATCTGGAATCGGCGGTGATGACAGTATCTCTTATGGACTCTAAAGTTAGTGATGCGGAATTAGATTTTTTGAAGGATTTAAACGGCCTTGAGATATTGGACTTACGCTGGACGAAAATAAATGGCCAGGGCCTGATACAGCTAAAAGATATGACGAGCCTAAAGACATTATGGCTGCACCATACTCCGATTACCGATGCGGGGATGAAGCAAATTAAAGAATTGAGCAGTCTGACAAGGCTGGACGTGGGCCACAGCTTTATCAGCGATACGGGATTGGCATACATTGGCGAACTGAAAGGGCTGCAGTACCTGTGTCTTTGCGATACGGAGATTACCGATGCAGGCTTAAAAAACCTCAACCAATTGCAACAACTGACGTACCTGGATATAAACGATACGAATATCACCGATGCCGGCCTTGAACACCTTAAGGTTTTAACGAAACTGATACAAGTGGATACCAGTAATACCAAATGCACGGAGGCAGGGCTTTTTCAACTGCAGGAGGTGTTGGCAAGAAATCGAAAAAACCGTTAACGCAAGTAAACCAGGGACAGCCACGAATTAATGGCTGGGGCCCGGTTAGAAAGTGGACAGACGCCTTTGGCGTCTACTTCTAACGGGCCAGGGTTTGGACGGTAGGACGGTGAAACGGCTACGGGTTTTTATACGGAAACCATATAATCATAGTTGTCTTATTGCAAGTGAGCGGAGCAGTTATGGATAAAGTGGAACGGATAGCCATTTTAAAGAACGAAGTTGAGGCGCAGCTTTTAGCCGGCGAACTCGCCGAGCTTGATATCCCCCACCTGATGAAAAGCTATTATGATGGCGCTTTCGATGGAGTTTACCAGTTCTCTAAAGGGTGGGGACATATTGAAGCCCCATCCGAGTTTAGGGATAAAATACTGGAAGTCCTTGCCGGCAT